>NZ_JBEONQ010000031.1:0-53393 GCF_040544445.1 Undibacterium sp. GrIS 1.8
GGCAACTTTCGACTGGCTGGTCAAAAGGCAGAATGCTATCGCATCTGACCCTTTGACTTTTTATTCAATGTTGCTCTTCGTACTTGAATCCGCCCACCCAAAGTTTGCATTACACGTATATTTCTTTGCTTAGCCGGATCACAAGTTGTAATGCCAATGTTACCGCCGGTAGCACCAATTTGTGGGGAATCTACGTCCGTAGAACCTTGAGTAACAAATTGCGTACAAGTGTTTTCCTGATCAACGAACTCTTGCGGAAACACAGAGAAGCTACCTGAATCATTGACAGGCACACCGTTAATAGTCACACCGATCTGATCGCTGTTAAAACCGCGCAAAGTCAAACCACCACCGAACAAACCCGTCGCGTCATAGTTATAGCTATTAACCGCTGGCATCAATTCAAGCGCTTGGTAAGCATTACCAGTTGGACGCTGTTTTGACAATTCTTCTGCGGTCACTGTACTACGCGCTTTGGGCGCTATTTCTTGCACCATCAGACCCATACCAACTTTTTTGCCAGTGATCGTGACGCGATTTGGATCGACTGGTTCATTTGATTCTGCTGTTGGTGCTGTTTGCGCATAAGCAGACATGCTCAGGCAAACCAACTGGCAGGCGACAGCAACCATCGACAAACGCGATGGGAATGTCGATGAAAGTTTTCTTGATTGCTTCATTTACTACTCCTTGATCAATTTTTTTTGGAATTTACTAATAGATATAAAAAATGCACGAAAAACTATTTAAACAAACATTTGATACCAATTTAAGTTACTAAAAGAACAATCTATTCCGCTTTTATTTACGAGCAATTTCAACACAGCGAAAAGCGGATCAAAAATTTGAAAATATCTTCCAATCGACATAAGGAGCGTTGCATCATCACAACAAACTCTTCGTTTTAGAAGAAAAATTGCACAAAAAAACATTCAAATTTCGATCAGCGCAAACGATTGCTTTACCAACTAAAAAAAACGATAAGGGCTGCATCCGGATTTTGTTTTTCAACTCTTTGGCTACAAATTCCATACTGCTACAGAGTAGAACATCATCGTGTAATTTTATTAAAAGCAGAGAACGTGCCACGCTTTGGAGTGCCTTTCAGCAAAAACTAAGCTGAGACAAATATCGGGTGATTTTTACACTTGCTTACCAGATATACATTCACTGAAATAAAGTCTAGCACACAAAATTTTGGGTAGGCAAAGTCTGGCATTCAATTATGAACAGTTGATGACAGGTACTAAATTCGCATTAAAACGTGTCATAAATGCGACTTTTTGGACTTTTGAGGCAAATTAGCACCACAGATGTGCGAAGCACATGAGCAGCTAGACAAGCCGATTAGGCAAGCAGTTGTCTCAATTAATAGCGGGGATAGTTTTGATATTCGTTCGGTAAGGCGGCAGATTAGCGAGGAGAATGCCTTGTTTCTTGGCAAACAAAGGTAACACTTCTGGCAAATGGCGTTGAATTTCAGCAATTCTATTTTGACCAGCAGGATGGGTGGATAGCCATTGTGGTGGCGCACCTTTATTGACCATTGCCATTTTTTTCCAAAGCGCAATACCTGCGCGCGGGTCGTAACCAACACGGGCAGCGATGTCTAATCCGACCACATCGGCTTCGGTCTCGTCGTCGCGGGAAAATTTCAACATGCCAACATTGGCGAGACCGCCTGCCACAGAACCTGCCACGTTAGGATCATAGCCTTTTGCACCCGCTACGATTTCTGCCAGCTTGATACCAAAATTGGCGGCAGCCGCCTTGCCCGCCCGCTCTGCGCCATGTTCACGCAAGGCATGCGCAATCTCGTGTCCCATGACAATAGCGACCTCATCGTCCGTCAATTTGAGTGTATCGAGAATGCCGGTATAAAACGCGATTTTGCCGCCGGGCATGCAATAGGCGTTGATTTGCTTAGAACCGATTAAGTTGACTTCCCACTTCCATTGCGGCGCACGCTCGTTCCAGCGCAATGCGAATGGGATTAAGGCTTTGGCGATTGCGCGTAAACGTATCAGTTGTGGGTTGCTGTCTGGCGCTAGGGCATTTTGCTGTTGAGCTTGCTGCATCGTCTGGCTATATTGCATAGCCGCTTTGGATTCTAAACCGCCACCCAATTTGCGAAAGATCGACATTTCACCAACCTTGACGCCATCCTGGCCGCTATTTTGTGCATAGGTAGGGGTAGCAAAGGTGAGGCAAACAGCGGACACAAGAATGGCAATGCGAGCTGGCGTCATAGTCTGGCGTTAGAAAATGGAATAAGCATGAAATGGTGGCGCTACATCCAATTTAAAGTCACCGCTAAAACGAATCACTTTACTCACTTTGCATTCCATGGCGCGATTTTCGGGAGCAACAACATGCCGGGAATCGCAATAACGAAACAGAAAATGAAAAAGTAAAACCAGCCTGTCTCCGCCACAATAAAGCCGACAGAGGATGTGACAAACGTGCGCGGCACAGCCGCCAGACTAGAGAACAAAGCAAATTGCGTTGCGGTGTAGCGCGGATCGGTGGTTCTGGCGATATACGCCACAAACGCTGCGGTTCCCAGTCCGACCCCAAATCCCTCAAAACCAATCGCAGCAGCCAGCAGATACAGGTTGGGGCCTACATAAGCTAACAAGGCAAACCCCAAACTGGTCAATGCCTGCAAGACACCAAAAATCCATAAAGCGCGGTTAATCCCTAACTTCACCATCCAGATACCGCCCACGACACCACCCGCGATACTGGCCCAAAACACGGTGAGTTTAGCGACAACGCCAATCTCAGTTAACTGAAATCCCAGATCAATAAAAAACTTGGTCAGTAAAGCACCGGCAACGCTGTCGCCAATCCGGTATAAAAAAATAAAACTCAATATCCACAAGGCAGTCACCCAACCATCGCGTGCGATAAATTCTTTAAAGGGTAATACCACCGCTTCTCTGATATTTTTTGGCGGCGCTCCGTACATCGTCGGCTCCGGTGCCAGCAGCGTACAAATTAGGCCTGGCAACATAAACGCAGCAGTTACCCAAAATACTAAATTCCACGACACATGATCTGCCAAAATCAAGGACAAAGATCCCGGCACCAAATTGGCAACCTTGTAGGCATTGACGTAAATCGCTGCGCCTAAACCTTGCTCGTTATCTAGCAAAGTCTCACGCCGATACGCGTCAATCACTACGTCCTGGCTTGCGGATAAAAAGGCAACACCGACCGCTAATGCAACGATGATCGGTAACTGAGTTTGGGGATCAAACATGCCCAAACTACCGATGGAGAATACCAATAAGACTTGTGTCAGCGCCATCCAGCCACGTCTGCGTCCTAGCACGTTAAAGCTAAACCGGTCCATCAACGGTGACCACAAAAACTTCCAGGTGTAGGGAATCATCACCAGGGCGAACAAGCCTATCGCTTTTACATTAAGCCCAGATTTTGCCAGCCATGCCTGCAGCAAATTGACTAGCAAATATAAAGGCAGCCCTGAGCTGAATCCTAGAAAGACGAGTACTAACATTCGCCTGTTCAGATATTCCGTCCAGTGAATAACGCTTTCTGATTTGGTCTCGACTTCTAATGGTAATTCCGCCGACGTTGCAGGTGATTTGATATCGGTCATCCTTATTTCTTCCGCAGTCTAAAGACCGCCAAACTACCGCGCAAATTAGGTAAGAATTGTATCGGCTTGCCTTCATGCAAAGCGACGCACTCTAAAACTTCCAGACCGACTTCGGTCGCCAGATCAGAAAAATCATAAATCGTCGCGCAGCGTAAATTGGGTGTGTCGTACCACTCGTAGGGCAAGGATTTAGACACCGGCATTTTGCCGCGTAGCAGCGCAGTGCGATGCGGCCAATAACCAAAGTTAGGGAAAGACACAATCGCCTCGCGCCCTACTCTGGCAATGTCACGCAGCAAAGGCTCTACATGCTTCATCATTTGCAACGACGATAAACACAGCACGGTATCGAAGCCATTGTCCTGAAACATGCTGAGGCCGTTTTCCATATCTTGCTGAATCACATTGACGCCGCGTTTGGCGCACGCCAATACTTTGTCGTCGGCGATTTCTGTGCCGTAGGCGCTGCATTGCTTATCGCTTTTTAAATAATCGATCATGACACCATCGCCACAACCGACATCTAGCACCCGCGATTGCGGCTTGATCCAATGTGCAATAAATGCCAGATCAGGGCGGAGCTGACTGAGTTCAGAAAAATTCATGCAAGCTCCTGGTCGATATTCGCAAAATAAGCAGCGATCAAATTCAAATAACGAGCGTCGTCGAGCAAGAAGGCATCATGCCCATGCGGTGCATCGATTTCTGCGTAGCTGACGGTGCGCTGATTACTGACCAGAGCCTGCACAATATCCCGGCTGCATTGCGGTGAAAATCGCCAGTCCGTCGTGAATGAGGCAAGCAGAAATTTTGCCTTAGTCTTTGCCAGCGCTTTGCTCAGATCGCCATCAAACGCGCGGGCGGGATCAAAATAATCCAGCGCTTTCGTGATCAACAAATATGTATTGGCGTCAAAATAATCCGCAAATTTATCCGCTTGGTAGCGTAGGTAAGATTCAATCTCAAAATCAATCCCAAAGCCGAATTGATATTCGCCAGTGCGCAGATCACGGCCAAATTTTTCCGCCATATCGTCATTGGATAAGTAAGTGATGTGACCAATCATGCGTGCGACTCGTAAGCCGCGACGCGGAACCACCTTATGCGCATAAAAATCGCCGCCATAAAAATCCGGGTCGGTCAAAATCGCCTGCCGTGCGACATCATTGAAGGCGATATTTTGCGCTGACAATTTAGCGGTCGAAGCGATCACGACACAATGCCGCAAACGATCTGGAAATAACATGCTCCACGCCAGCGCCTGCATGCCGCCAAGCGAGCCGCCCATCACCGCGGCAAACTGCTGAATACCGAGATGATCCGCTACCCGCGCTTGCGCTTGCACCCAGTCCTCCACCGTCACTACCGGAAAATCCGCGCCATACGGTTTGTCCGTTTGCGCATTGTTGTGCATCGGTCCGGTGGAACCAAAACAAGAGCCAAGATTGTTGATGCCGATCACAAAAAACCGGTTGGTATCGACCGACTTGCCAGGGCCAATCATGTTGTCCCACCAGCCGATATTTTTTGGGTCGTCGGCATACGCACCAGCGACGTGATGCGAGGCGTTGAGCGCGTGGCAAATCAGTACAGCATTGGATTTGTCGGCATTCAGCGTGCCATAGGTTTCTATCATCAGATGATAGTCGCTGATCGTTGCGCCACTTTGTAAAATCAGCGGCTGATCAAATTGTATCGTCTGCGGCGTGACAAAACCGATTGATGACAATGGCGTTGTTGGCACTGGCGGCGCCGATGCCGGTGTTGAAACTGATGTTGTCGATGACGGTACGGTAGTCATGCGTCTTCCTAGCGAGAATCATCTCGTTTTACATTAATTCAGGAAGGCTAAAAGAAGGGCTGAATGAGGAGGAGAGGCGGCATTCAAGCTCGCTTTAGCCGTATTTATTGTTTCAGAAAATTTTCCAAAACGGCGCCCGCAAGCTGATTTCAAATCGGCGCAATGGGTAAAGGATAACGAAGTATCGCGGTGGCGTCAAACCGGAACAAGTCCAGAGATGTATCACTCGACGCTCTCGATGGTATCCAAGCAAAACTAACGAAGTTTTAAGTACGAGGCGTTAGAATTTCGCGCCGTACTGATTAATGACTTCGACGTTTGTAAGCAATTGATAGTGACAGCAATATTCACATGGGGAACTCAATATGTAAAATGTAGTTTAAACGCAAATTATATACTCCCCATATGTATATATAAAATTACCCCTATATACGTGGACAAATCCACTTTTTAGATAATTTATTCTGGAGTATATGAATAAAGCATTTTCCCACACTCAAACAGATGTGGCCACTGCATATGTCAGTGTCATTTCGTTTAGCGACTTCGGAAGGTCTCTGCGAAAACTATCTAAATAATTTGCAGACCCGAAGTCAAAGCGTTCTCTCTAAGAGCGATAACTCACAAGTAAATACCCAAAAATACAGGCTTTGACCGATACGCAACATGTCTGATGTCGTAACACAGACCTATCTGTTCACAAACATCTCATTAGTGACCAGCTTTTGACATAGATCAAGGAAAGATCATTCGTAGAGCCTATGCTTAAAGGTATGGCATTTTGCTGATTGTAACTTTCAAGACGCTCACGGATCACTCTATCCAATAATTACTCAATAACAAGCACTTTCTTTGCTATTACTTAGGAAATCAAATGTCAAACCGCAGAAAATTTATAGCCCAACTGAGCTGGGGGAGTGCTGCCTTTTTATTAAAAAACGCCAGTGCCCAAGTTGTGATGGTTAATGAAACGGATCCACTGCCCTCGTCTATGGGCTACAAAGAAAATAGTAATAAAGTCGATGGTACAAAATATCCTAAGCACGCTACCAGCCAGCAGTGCAGTAATTGCACTCTATACCAAGGAAAAACGGAGAATATTACCGGAGGTTGCGCACTTTTCTCAGGAAAGCAGGTAACTAGTGTTGGCTGGTGCAACGCCTGGTCAAAAAAACTGTAAACGTTGAACACAACAAACAGAAGGAGCAAGGCAAGCGATGAACTCCCTTGAGAAACCCATTTCTTTAATTAAATACTGGCACTACAAAATACTATTCATTTTTTGTAATTTTTTAATTCTCTCTTCAGTACACGCATTACCTTCTTTCGCCAGACAGACAGGACAAAACTGTGTTGCATGCCATGCCGGGGGACAATTTCCTGAATTAACGCCATACGGGCGGCTATTCAAAATGACTGGCTACACCATAGGTGAAAGAGGAAATCCTTTAGCAGTGATGGCAGTCGCAAGTTATACAAAAAGTGCGACTCCAACCGCTGACGCCGCGTTTGCAAAAGATGCAGTAGCGCTTTTTCAAACAGGTAGCGTTTTTGTGGCAGGCAAAATCACAAATAATGTCGGCATATTTGCTCAATTTACTTACAACAATTACAGCAATCAAAATACAGATACGAATCAATGGGAAGGCAAATGGGGATCAGATAACTTTGACCTGCGCTACGCTGATCGATATATCGATGCAAATCGGGATTTGATTTTTGGGTTTAGTCTCAATAACAATCCGTCTATATCGGATCCTTGGAACACCGCTCCCGCATGGTTGCAATATGTTCCGACTGGCTTTGGCGTGACCGGCGCCGACGCTAGTCCAATAATCACACAACTAGGCTCGCAAGTAGCAGGCACTGGTGCATATATTTTCTTAAATCAAACTATATATGCTGAGATTTCGGGTTATCAAACTGCGAACGGCTCATTCTCTTTTTTGAGTAAAGGTATAGCTAATACTGATCAGACCAAACTAAAGGGAATTAATCCCTACATTCGCTTGGCACTTAGCCACGATTGGGGTCCGCATAGTGCTATGGTAGGCCTGTTAGCGATGAACACTGATGTCTACCCTGATAACCTGACTCTTGCAGGTCCTACTATTAAGTACCGCGACAGAGGAGTGGATGCCCAGTATCAATATTTACTCGATCCCCATTCTGTTACTGCACAAATCAGCTATGTACGCGAAACCATTAACAATGGAGACATCACTGGCGTAAGTGCAAACGCTTCCAACACGCTAAATCAGCTAAAAATGAAAGCCAGCTATATTTATCGAGCCAAATATGGAGGTAGCCTGAGTTATTTCAGTACGACAGGAACATCCGACAATATCTTATATCCTGATCCTGCCAGTAACCCGGATACTCGAGGATTTGTGCCAGAGTTATTTTGGACGCCAGTACAATATCTGAGAATTGGTGCGCAGTATTATCGATTCAATAGATTCCATGGTGCATCTGTTAATTACGACGGATCAGGACGAAATGCGAAAAATAACAATACGTTTTTTCTGTACGCATGGGGAGCCTATTAAATGATCAATCGTGAACAAGCAACATATCTGCGTCACCAATTTCATGGGGAACAGAGGCGCCGTAAGAGCAATACATTTCTCTTACTCCTGTTAGGTACTAGTATTTTCTTAAGTGCTTGTACTTCAGAGGAAAGATCGCGAGCGCTAGACGATCCTACAGTATTACCTAAAACGGTGGCGCTTCAGGTTTGCTCAAATTGTCATGGGGTAAACGGTATTTCGACTTCGCCGATTTTTCCCAACTTAGCGGCGCAATCAAAACTCTACCTGACTGAACAATTGAAATCGTTTAAAACTCATGGCCGTTCAGACCCTGAAGGATATGAATACATGTGGGGTATCAGTGCACGTCTGACAGACAATCAGATTGAGGGGCTAGCGCAGTATTTTTCTGAACAGCGTGCTCCTGCAGGGAAAAAGTCCAGCGAAAATCTGTTAATTGCAGGAAAAGCGATTTATGAAAAAGGCATTACAGCAAGCAATACTCCCGCTTGCGCCAGTTGTCATGGCCCTAAGGCTGAGGGCATGCAACTATTCCCTCGTTTGGCAGGTCAGCATGCGGACTATACTAAGAAACAATTAATGGTCTTTAGAAATACCGATCAGCGGCCTGAGGGTGCACTGATGAAAACAATCGCGCATGGATTGAAAGACCAAGACATCGAAAACATAGCCATTTATTTAGAGGCGATGCCGTCTAGTTGAGTTAAGTTGATCGACGTCAGGTCTGTCTGCAAAAGCAGATCCGGCGTAAATCTACTTTTTTTAAGCCATTCCCAATATCAAATCAGGCGATGGCTAACTGAGCCAAACTTTCCTGAATCACATCAGGATCGTAAGAGCGCAGAATCTTTTTGACCAGAGATTGCAAGGACTCGATATTGGTATTGAGGATTTCTTGTTTAATCTCTGGCAGCAAAGCCGGGGGCATCGATAACTCGCGGAATCCCATCCCGATCAGCAAGCGCGTCAAACGGATATCACCCGCCATACCACCGCAAATCGCGACCGGAATTTCGGCCTTTTGTGCGGCGCTGACGGTCATCGCCAGCAACTGCAAAATGGCAGGATGAATGTCGCTGTATAAATGGGAGACCTCATGATCAGCGCGATCAATTGCCAGCGTGTATTGGATTAAATCGTTGGTGCCGACTGATAAAAAATCCAGCTTTTTGACAAACATCGGCAAGCTGAGTGCCGCAGCAGGAACCTCGATCATGGCGCCAACCGGGACTTTGTCATCAAACTTTTTATCTTCTGCCAGCAAGGATTTTTTGGCCTGTTCTATCATCGCCAGAGATTGATCAATCTCAAATGCGTGCGCCATCATCGGGATCAGAATATGCACCGGTCCAAAAGCGGAGGCGCGCAAAATCGCACGTAATTGCGTCAGGAATAATTGCGGCTCGGCCAGGCAATAGCGGATTGCGCGCAAGCCCAATGCGGGGTTCAGAATATTGTGATCTGTGGTGTCGAGTGGTTTGTCAGCGCCTACATCGAGGGTACGGATGGTGACGGGCTTGCCTTTCATGGCGAGCACGGCATCGCGGTAGGCGACGAACTGTTCTTCCTCGGTAGGTAATTCTTGCTCGTGGCCGGTACGTCCCATGAACAAAAACTCTGAGCGAAATAAACCAACGCCGCTGGCACCAGCTTCCATCGCGGTGATGGCATCTTGCGGCAATTCGATATTCGCCAGCAGGGTGATCTCGATACCATCTTGGGTAATGGCTGGGGTCTTTTTGAGCCGGGTTAATTTTTTACGGGTTTTGAGTAAAACCGCTAGCAGGTTGCGATATTCCTCAATCACCTGAGCCGAGGGCGCGACGATGACAACACCTGCGTCACTATCAATAATCAGCCAGTCGTCTTGCTGAATCAGATGAGAAGCGTTGCCCAAACCAACCACGGCAGGAATACCCAAACTGCGCGATACGATTGCCGTGTGGGAGTTTTGGCCACCTTCATCCGTCACAAAACCGCTGAAAGCCGCATCGCGGAATTGCATCATATCGGCGGGTGAAATATCCCGCGCAACGACAATCATATTCCCGCGGCGTTCATCCACATTGGCGTCACGTGGTAAGTCATTAGCGCTACCGGTTAAGACTTTGAGCACGCGCTCGGCAACTTGCTGGATGTCAGCTTTGCGTTCACGCAGATAGTCGTCTTCTATCTCATCAAACTGCGCAGACAAGGCATCGATCTGAGTCACCAGCGCCCACTCTGCGTTGTAATTGCGGGTGCGGATGATTTCTAGCGGCGCTTCAGAGATCATCGGGTCGGACAAGATCAGCGCATGTACATCCAGAAAAGCGCCAAGCTCGGTCGGCGCATCCAATGGCAGATCGGCCCAGATGGTTTGTAGTTCTTTGTGGACCTGAACGATGGCATCTTGCAGACGCAGCACTTCTGATTCGATCTGCTCCTGGGCAACAAGGTAATGCTCGACATCCAGCGCGGCGGGACGCATTAAGTGAGCGCGTCCTATGGCGATACCGCGTGAAACGGGGATGCCCTGCAATGTAAATGATGCCATGCTGTTGTGTCCCCTTTACTCTTTTTATTTTTGCTACGAGCTGATGGCGTTGGCTTTAGCAGCCAGAATTTTGGCGCTAGCGATGTTCACTACTCGCCCTCACCAAACTTGTCATTCACCAACGCAAGCATGGCGTCAAAACAGGCTTGTTCGTCCTCACCTTCGGTCTCCAGCAAGACTTTGCTGCCTTTGCCTGCGGCTAGCATCATCACGCCCATGATCGATTTACCGTTGACCCGGCGGTTATTGCGGGTGAGCCAGACCTCACACTTAAATTTGCCCGCCAGTTGAGTGAATTTTGCTGATGCTCGTGCATGCAGGCCCAGCTTATTTACGATTTCAATTTCTTGTTGGATCATTGCATTTTCACTTTACTCGACATAATGAACGACCTTATTGGTTTATTAGCTTGAATCTGAACCTACCTATAACCGTACATATAACCGTATTTATCCACTTACTGACAACCTCAATTACCTACTCAGTTAGGAGAAAGCCTTACCCGGTTATCCACTCGCAAAGCGCCATTTTGCCCGCCCGCCAAAGCCATCTCCACCACTACATCCAGAGTATCGTGACGATAGGTAATAGCGCGCAGCAACATCGGCAAGCTGACGCCGGCAATGGTTGCCACCTGATCAGGCTCACCTAACTGACGACAACAGTTCGACGGTGTACCGCCCAACACATCTGTCATGACCAGCACACCGGTACCAGCGTCGAGACGTTTAATCGCTTCTTTTGCAAGGCGATTAACGTCATCAATATTCTGGTCAGCGATCACATCAATCGCTTCAAAATGTTCTGGCATGCCGCGAAACACATGCGCCGCGGCCTGCATAAAGGCCGACCCCAGCGGGGCATGGGTTAATAAAAGTATTCCAACCATATTCACATTTCTTGGGAGTATGCACAAAAACCATGCTTACATCCCATTATTTATCTGGACACCAGAATATACTCTATAGCAGTATATTCTTCCATCAAATAGCGGACTCCAGCGCATCGATGAACATGCCAGCCACATTAAAGCCTTTTTGCTGCGTAATTTCTTGAAAACAAGTCGGGCTGGTGACGTTGACTTCCGTTAGATAATGCCCGATGACATCTAATCCTACCAGCAACAGACCACGCTGGTACAGTATTGGCGCCAAAGTCTCTGCAATCTCCAGATCGCGCGCAGTGAGTTCTTGCGCCACTCCGATGCCGCCAGCGGCAAGATTGCCGCGTACTTCGCCGTTTTGCGGGATACGTGCTAGCGCAAACGGCACCACTTTGCCGCCAATCAGCAAAATCCGTTTATCGCCATACACGATCTCAGGAATATAGCGCTGCACCATGATGGTTCTGGCACCATTCAAGGTCAAGGTTTCAATGACAGAACCCAGATTCATGCCATCGTCACGGATGCGGAAAATGCCAGCGCCGCCCATACCATCTAGCGGCTTTAAAATAATATCCTGATGGGTCTGATGGAAAGCACGAATCCTTTGTTCATCCCGCGTCACTAGCGTCGGCGTAGTGAACTGGCTGAATTGCGCAATACTCAGCTTTTCATTGTGATTACGGACCGCTGCAGGCTTATTAAATACCCGTGCCCCCTGCTGCTCCGCCAGCTCGAGCAAATACGTCGCGTAGATGTATTCCATATCAAATGGCGGATCTTTGCGCTGTATAACCGCATCAAACGCACTTAGTGCTGACGCTTGCGGGGCTTCGGCACGATACCAGTCATGCGCGTCACCCGTCAGATTGATCCGACGGACATTTGCCACCACCACGCCGCCTTCTAAGGCCATGTCGTCTGGTCCGAAAGCAAACAACTGGTGCCCGCGAGAATCCGCCTCGCGCATCATGGCGAAGGTGGAGTCTTTATAGGTTTTAAATTGATCGAGCGGATCGGTGAGGAAGACGATTTTCATGGTGGATCTTTAAATTACTTCTCAAATTAGAATTGCTCGGCATGTCAATCTCCCTCACCCCCAACCCCTCTCCCGCAAGCGGGCGAGGAGAGCGGACGAGACTAATCCGATATCGGCTTAATACACCTCAGGATTTGGATCTGTTTTTTCCAACTCCAGCGACGCTGCCAATAAGGCCAGACGTGCTACCACGCCATACATATAAAAACGATTCGGTGCGGCGGTGCCTGGTTTGGCGGTGATATCCGGTACGGCATGTTGCTGAGCAAATGCCAGCGGCACAAAATGCATGCCCGGTGCGTTTAAGTTTTCATCGACACCGCGATCTTCATGCACGCGATAGAAGCCGCCAACGACGTAGCGATCCATCATGTAGACGACAGGCTCGGCGACGGATTCGTTGATCTGCTCGAAGGTGTGTACGCCCTCTTGTACGATCACATCGTTGACTTCCAGACCTTCTTTAACGACCGACATTTTGTTGCGCTGTTTGCGGTTTAAATCACGTACTTCGCTACCATCACGCACCGTCATGATGCCCATGCCATAGGTACCGGCATCGGCTTTGACGATGACAAACGGTTTTTCTTTGATGCCGTATTCTTTATATTTTTTGCGGATCTTTGCCAGAATCGTATCGACGGTATTGGCTAGTTCATCCTCACCAATCCGTTCGTGGAAATTAATGCCGGTACATTTGGCAAAATAAGGATTCAGCATCCACGGATCAATATCAATCAGCTTGGCAAATTTCTTGACGACTTCATCATAAGCGGCAAAGTGATTGGTCTTACGACGTACTGCCCAACCTGCATGCAATGGCGGCAACAAGGTTTGCTCATTCAGATTTTCTAAAATCGGCGGGATACCTGCCGACAAATCATTGTTGAGCAAAATCGTACAAGGATCGAAATTCTTCAAACCAAGGCGACGGCCATTGGCGGAGCGTTCCAGCGGTTCTAAAATCAATTGCGTACCGTCTGGCAGATCAATCGCCGTTGGCTCTTTGATGTCGTCAGATAAAGTGCCGAGACGGACATTTAAACCTGTCTGACGGAAAATTTGCATCTGGCGTGCGACGTTTTGCAAATAGAACGCATTGCGCGTGTGGCGCTCCGGGATCAGCAACAAGTTTTTAGCGTCTGGACAGTATTTCTCAATCGCGGCCATTGCCGCTTGTACTGCCAGCGGTAACATTTCTGGAGAAAGATTATTGAAGCCGCCAGGGAACAGATTGGTGTCCACCGGTGCCAGTTTAAAGCCAGAATTGCGCAAATCAACTGAGCAGTAAAACGGCGGCGTATGCTCTTGCCATTCCAGACGGAACCAGCGCTCGATCGCAGGCGTGGCTTCGAGTATCTTTTTTTCTAAATCGAGTAAGGGGCCGTTGAGGGCGGTAACGAGGTGCGGAACCATGATGTCCTTTGTAGTATAGCTGGGCAGGGTACTGCTGATATGCGTAGTGCGCTAAATTGCTGAATAGCATAGGACGGATTCTAACGGGAATCAGCAATTGACGTGCTTGGCTTGTCTAACTTGGGATGAAATAACAATTATCAAGACATGACAGTTTTGCCACGCGATTCTCGGACTGCTTTTGCGTAGTCCTATGATTTGAAAGTGATTATTATTTCACAATGATTATTAAACTATCTTGTGTATCACTAGCTCAAATACCAATAAATACTCCCTACATGTATTTATTAGTTGTCCAGAGATTCATTGGACAATACGGCGTTATTGATCAAAAAATAGGGGAGTATATTGAATTCCCCTTGATAACTTTATGATCTAGCAAGCAGATTGAAATGTTCTACCGTTGGCGGCACGGCGAAGAAACCGCCGACAATCGCCCGCCATTCCTGGAACGCCGGTGACTCGCGGAAATCGACGGTGTGGTTTTCCAAAGTCTCCCAAAAAATCATCAGGACGTAACGTTCCGGCGACTCTATTCCTTTGTTGATTTTGTAACCACTAAACCCTTTGGCATGAGAGATCACTTCGCTCAGGCCACGTTGGATGGCGATATCAAATTCGGCTTGTTTGCCTGGCTGGATACGAATATCGGCGAGTTCTAAAATCATTTTATTTCCTTTAAATTAATAACTACGGAAGCGTATTGAGGTAGAGCCCATTGGCAACTACACCAAGCCCTGATCGCTCAATTCCCTTTTAATATACGCATAAAATACTGGGGCTGCTACAACCCCCGGCACGCCAAATATGGTTTCCATGACCAAAATCGCGGTCAACAGCTCCCAGGAACGGGCATTGACTTTGGAACCAATAATTTTCGCGTTTAAAAAATATTCCAGCTTATGTATCACCACCATAAATACCAGCGAGGCAACAGCCGTATGCAGAGAGTGCGACAAACTCACCACCACGATCACCGTATTGGACAGAATGTTGCCTACCACGGGGATCAGTCCGGCCAAAAAGGTAATCAAAATCATACTTTTGGTCAGTGGCAAATGAATACCGGCTAATGGCAAAATCACTAATAAATAGATCGCTGTAAATGCGGTATTAATCAGCGAGATGCGCACTTGGGCAAAGACAATTTTCTGAAACATCAGACCCAAGGTCACCACGCGCTGATGCAAAGCGGCTGCAAATGGACGGTAGTTGGCATGCTGTGTCGTCTCCTGCAAGGCGACCATACTACCAATGATCATTCCCAGCAGCAGATGCACAATCACATGTCCAGCCTCTTGCACCAGCAATTTAGCTTCGGATGCGTGTTCTCTAAAGCCGTTGGTCAGTAGCTCTCGCAAGGCATCTGCGCCTTCTGGCAAGTTATTACTGACCCAATCCGGCATCTGGTCGCTGGAGGCATCAATAATGTCGGCCATTTTTTGCAGCAGCACGTTAAGGTTGCCGCCTTCACTGCGCAAGTAGGCGTAGAGCAGCCAGAGCACCAGAGAAATCGTGGCAATAATCACTACCGACAAGAAAATAACCGCAATCATGCGCGATTGCTGGCTGCTGAATTTTCGCTCTATGGTAGGCGCGAGTAAGTGAATCAGGGAATAGACCAGCAACCCAGAAAACAGCGCCACCAGCAAACCCATCTTCAGCACAACATATAAAGCGATGGCAGCCAGAATATAAGACGCCCAAACGGGACCGGTAGTTTTAGAAGTCAGCATCGATAGATCAGTCAGGGTTAATGAGTTAAAAATAAAGGCTGCACCAAACCAAATATTGCCATTAATAATAATGCCAGCGAAGCCAGTGTAGCGATCATAAAACCGGGTGCCCGTTTTTTAGCATCTTGGTAATATGCTAGCGCATACATCAAACGCCCCACTACCCAGACTGCGCCTGCGATCCCCGCAGCACGGTCACTAAACCACATGGCGGATAGCCACAAAACGGGCAAGAAAAAGATAATTTGCTCAAGCGTATTGGTTTGTACCCGCAAAGCTCGCAGAAATTCAGGCGGACCGTCCATCGAAGGCGCAAGCACTTTGTGCTGCATGCGTGCTTTTCCTGCATTGATAAAAGTCCAGAAATATACGGCAAGCGCCGCGATCGTCGCCCAGCTGGTCCATTGTATTTGCATAGTTGCCTTTTTTAAAAATATTAAGGTCTGTTTAGAATTTGATTAAGGTTTGATCAAGACATTACAACCATTAACATCAGAATAACTTAATTTCAGAAAATTGCTTTATATGTCATGGTTGATACAGAGTTTTACATTTAAATTTCAAATCATGTCTTCTTTTTTTGGAGCCAGACGTTATATGAGGACTGTGATTAATAAAACGAGGTACAAAATGACACTCAATCTGAAGAAAACAGCCCTTATTTCAGCAACGACTGCATTCTTAGGTCTTGGCATGTCCATAGCGCATGCAGCAGATTACGATGATTTCGCTCGCGTCATCAATGTTGCGCCTCAAGTCGAACAGGTCAACGTGCCGCGCCAAGAATGCCGCACCGACTATGAGACCGTACAACGTCAGCAGCCGCAACAACAGCGCAGTGCTGGCGGCTCCATCATCGGCGGTATCGCTGGTGGTTTGCTGGGTAGCCAGGTGGGTGGTGGCAATGGTCGCATTGCAGCCGCAGCCGCAGGTGCGATTGCAGGTGCAGTGGTGGGTGACCGCGTAGACAACAATGGTAACAACGGCGGCAATCAACAGCCCACTTACGACAGTCAGCCAGTGCGCCGCTGTACTAATGTGGATCATTGGGAAACCCGCAATAATGGTTATGCCGTAACCTATGAATACCAAAACCGCACTTACACTAGCATCATGCCGTACGACCCAGGTTCACGCCTGAAATTACATGTATCAATCACACCACGTCCTTAAACAGGGATTTGAAGAACGCTAGCAAACACACTGCCGCACTCTGAGTTGATAAAATTGCCGCAAATAGCGGCAATTTTTTTCGTCATTTTTCCCCGCAATTCGCACACATCCCCTCGAATTTAAACGAGAATCCGGCGGCCTTTATAGTATGATCTTGCCGCAACACCACAAAAATTGATTTGTGCCACAGGTACATCTGATCTTCATTTTGGCTCAGACGCATCGCCAGACACGCAGTCAAACATTTACCGCGTTTTGATTTTCATCTTATGCGAAAAATATTAAAACAATACGGTTTGCTCATCTGCCTCTCGCTCATCCTGATCGCTGGATTTGGATTTATTACGTTTGCCAGTTATAAAGTATCGCGCGATACGGTGTACCAAAATAGTTCTGAACAAGCTTTACCGGTTACCAGCGACGCTGTGCTTGCAGAACTGCAAAAGGATATTTTGCGGCCCGTTCTGATCGCTTCGCAAATGGCAAATAACACGTTTGTGCGTGATTGGATCATCAAAGCAGAACTTGATAAGACAACTGATCAACAATCGGACCAAAAGTCAGAACAAAAATCAGACCAAGAACAGCCACAAAATACAGAACAAATCACGCATTATTTAAAAGAAATCAAATCAAAAAATAATGCCGCTACCAGCTTTTTAGCATCCGCCATTACCCATCAATCTTATTCGCCCGATGGCACGCAAAAAACGATCACCGCTAGTGAAGCGCGTGACAAATGGTTTTTCCGCGTAGCAAATTTAAAAACCGCTTACGAAATCAATGTCGATACCGATGTGGTCAACCGTGACAGCATGACGATTGCTATCAATCACCGGATACTGGATTACAACGGTAAATTTATTGGCGTAGCAGGTGTCAGCGTTACCTTAGATACGATGAGGCGTCTGATCGATAGCTATCAATCGAGCCTGCATCGCACTATTTATTTTGTAGACCAAAAAGGGACAATAGTTTTAGCTGGCAGCGCGATGAGACGAAGTCTGAGTAATCTGCAAGATACGCCGGGTATGCGCAGTATCGCCGGACAAATTTTAGCTAATAAAAAAATTGACTCGCAATTTCTGGATTATAAAAACGAAACCGAAAATATCGCTGTCAGCGAGCGGTTTATTCCAGAACTAGGCTGGCATTTGCTGGTTGAGCAAGAAGTCGGCAGCAATATCAAACCGCTGCAAGATATCTTCCAGATTAACCTGGCAGTTAGTGCCGCGATTATGTTGATCGTGATCGTATTATTAGTGTTGTCGGTACGACGCTTTCAGCAACGCTTAGAAAAATCTGCGGCCACCGATCAACTGACATCACTCCCTAATCGCCATGCATTTGATTTTGTTTTTCAGCAAGCCTTACTCGACAGCGGGCGCTCACGCTTACCGTTGTGTGTGGCGTTGATCGACATCGATTTTTTCAAAAAAGTGAATGATAAAAATGGCCACTTAGTCGGTGATCATGTTCTGAAAGAAATCGCTTTGATTGCCAAACGTTCTTTGCGTGAAAGTGATGTCATTTGCCGCTGGGGTGGTGAAGAATTTTTGATCTTATTAAAAAACTGTACCCTGGAAAAGGCTACCTCGATTGCCGAAAATCTGCGCAGTACAATTGCGGCGAATGATTTTTCACGCACCACCGATCTGGCGAAAAAGCGTTTGGCAGTTACCGTCAGCATGGGTGTGGCTCAATGCAAAGATAACGAGACGGAAGACAGCGTATTTGATCGTGCCGAAGTAGCGCTACAACAAGCCAAAGAGAATGGTAGAAACAGCGTTTATTTCTCTGAATAAGGTGTCTGCTTGCGCTGCGCCAAGGCGACCGTTGGTGGGGTAAACGCTTGATATAGTGCACCTGCGCTTGCATCCCAATCGTTGACAACCTGCAGCTGCTTAGCGACTGTGGTCATATCTCCCCGCGCAATGGGGCCGGTCAGTGCGGCAGCACTTCCTAATTGAAAAACGTTATCCAAACTTTGTTGTGCCAGGGGCTGTGCCATCGCCTTTGCCAATTCTGGCGGTATGCCTGCCGCCTCGTAAGCATGCAAAGCAATATCCATCAAGGTCACCAGATAATTACTCGCAAATACCGACCCTGCGTGATATAGCAACTTATTCTCGGCTCTAATCTGAACAGTCTGTGCACCGGTTTTTTGTATGGCTGGAAGAAGGACATCCAGCGCACGGTCATCACCTTCCAAACTACAAATCGTCCCGAGAAAATTGGCGGCAACATAGGCAACATCAGCAAAGCTGCGCACAGGATGAACGCTGGCAACCGCCGCACCTGTCGCAATCGCTGCTACTAATTCGCTGGATGCTTTCGCACCGCTGCAATGGAATACGATGTTGCTTGCAGCCAGCAAACCCGCGTCTGCCAATGACTGACAAGTAGCCGCAATATGATCGTCCGGCACGGTCAGCAGGTAAATATCGGAAGGAGTAAGTTCCGCTATCGCAGACACCGCGCTGCCGGCACCAACCATCGCCACTGCTTGCTGCCCGCTGGCCAGCGTACGATTACAAATTTGCTGAATCGTAAATAGTTGGTGTTGCGCGAATTGCTGTGCGAATACCTGACCCACTTTGCCTGCACCGATCACTGTCAGCGTTTTCATTTGGCGGCATCTCCCAAAAAACTACGCAAGCCTTCAAGATCGAGTACGGTAATACCACCGTAGTCAATGCTCAGCAATTTTTGCTTTTCTAATATCTGTAACGCTTGATTCGCTCGCTGACGTGACACACTGGAAATATAGCCAATCTCTTCCTGAGAAATTTGCAATTGCATACTGGTGCCGGGATTCAGATAGGGATTGAATAAGGACGCCAGGCAGCGTGCTACCCGGGTGTCAGTATCGAGCATGCGATCGTATTCCACCAGTGAGATAAACAAGCCTAAGCGTTCATTGAGTTGTTGCAATAAAAAACGGTTAAACGGAATACTGTTATCCAATAGCCAGTCAAAGGTACTGCGCGGCATAAATGCTACTCTGGTGTCGCGCAGGGCGACGACATCATATTTACGTGCTTCTGTCTTAAGCACCGAGCCTTCGCCAAACCAGCCGCCTGCCAGCATGCAGCTATAGGTCACGGTCTTGCCCTCGGGTGACATACTACTCATCTTCAAAAAGCCGTCAATCACGCCCATCCAATAGTCAACCGTATCGCCTTTGCGACAGACGTAGCCGCCTGCGGGGACAAAACGCTCTGTGACTTCGGCTTCTACCTTTTGCATATGCTCCGGCGTCAACATGTTCGCCCACATCGTACGGGAAAACCGGTCGGTAGAAGTCACTGCTGAAGTCAACGTTGATGCTGATGTTGACGCTGGAGCAGAGCTTGAGGACGACGATAGATTTGGCTGAATCGGCTGATCTGGAGGAATTGGTTGCATCATTTTTGCTATATTAATATGGTGCAGCGCACCACCGAAATTGTGTTGTTTCAGCGAGATTGTCGGGCAAATGACAGCACTGAGAATTTGATCTGGCTACACTCCAGCTAACAAAAATACCTAATAGGACTTACACAAAACCGCCCCAGCTGCGTTGCAGCGTCTAGCCGTACTTAAAGTACTGTCGTCGTCGCTACGCCTTGCTGGGTCAATTTTGCGTAAGTCCTACTTGATAAGAATATTTACTAAAAATGGTACTGAGACATTGTATAAGCGAAACTCAAAGCAAAGTCAGCAAATACAATTCCTGATCATCCACGCCCCCCGATATATATGTAAGCGACGCTAACAAAGTTAGTAAGTATGCCGTAAGGGATAGTGAGGACACTCAGTCGATAATCATAAAACAAGTATGAAGTGATGGAGACAAATGAAGCATATCGACGTCAACCAAGCAATGCCGGATTACACCACCTTCCCTAAGCTCCTGCTACGTAATGCGCAATTGCATGCATCGCGTCCGGCGTTCAGAGAAAAGGATTTGGGTATCTGGCAAACCTGGAACTGGGCACAAGTCTGTGATGAAGTCCGTGCGCTGGCTTGTGGGCTTGCAGCGCAGGGATTCCAGCGCGGCATGCACCTTGCCATCATTGGCGATAATCGTCCGCGTTTATATTGGGCCATGGCTGCCGCGCAATGTCTGGGCGGGATTGCGGTGCCGCTTTACCAAGATTCACCAGCGGCAGATATCGCTTATGTGCTGGAGAATGCAGAAATCCAGTTCGCAGTTGTAGAGGATCAGGAGCAAGTCGATAAACTATTAGAAATCAAACAGCACTATGCCGGGATTAGTCATATCGTGTTTGACGATGATCGCGGTATGCGTCATTACCACCAAGACGAACTCACCTCTTATGCCGTGCTGCAAGACTTGGGACGCGCTTACGACAAAGCCCATCCGGACTTTTTTATCCAGCAAGTTAACTTAGGTACAGCTGACGACACCTCCGTCATGCTCTACACCTCAGGCACTACCGGCAAACCTAAAGGCGTATGCCAAAGCCATCGCTCGTTTATCCACGCAGCGACAGGCGGCACAGGCTTTGATCAACTCAGCGAACGTGAAGATATTTTGTCTTACCTGCCAATGGCCTGGGTTGGCGATCACTTGTTCTCGTATGCACAAGCAATGACGGCAGGCTTTACCGTCAATTGCCCTGAGTCCGGTGAGACGGTATTAACCGATTTACGCGAAGTCGGACCGACCTATTATTTTGCTCCGCCACGTGTGTTTGAAAATATGCTGACCACGGTCATGATACGAATGGAAGATGCCAGCGCCATCAAGCGTAAATTGTTTCATCACTATATGGAAATCGCCCGCGAAATTGGTAGCGATATTCTGGATGGCAAACCCGTTTCACTACTCAACCGCATCCACTACGCAATCGGTAATTTGCTGATCTATGCGCCCTTAAAAAACGTGCTCGGCTTATCACGTGTGCGGGTTGCTTATACCGCCGGTGCTGCAATCGGTCCTGATCTGTTCCGGTTTTATCGCTCTATCGGCATTAACCTCAAGCAGTTATACGGCTCCACCGAAACCTGTGCCTATGTGTGCTTGCAGCCCGATGGCAACATCAAATTTGATAGCGTAGGTCAGGCAGCGCCAGGCGTAGACATTAAACTCGCCAGCAATGGCGAGGTACTGGTGAAATCGCCCTCAATGTTGTCGGGCTACTATAAACGGCCCGACGCCACTGCCGAGGTGATGGATGCAGATGGCTACTTCCATACGGGCGACGCTGGAATATTTGATAGCGATGGCCACTTAAAAATCATCGACCGTGCGGCTGATGTGGGCAAGCTGATCAATGGCGATATCTTTGCTCCCAACTATATTGAAAACAAATTAAAGTTTTTCCCCTATATCAAAGAAGCCGTCGCCTTTGGCAATGGTCGCGATACGGTCTGCGCTTTTATCAATATTGATCTGGAAGCCGTCGGCAATTGGGCAGAGCGGCGCGGCATTGCTTACTCTGGCTACACCGATCTGGCAGCCAAGGCAGAAACTTATCAGTTAATCGTTTCTTGTGTCGAGAAAGTCAATGCCAATCTGGCGGGCGAAGCCCTGATGGCTAACACCCAGATTCATCGCTTTTTGATACTGCACAAAGAACTTGATCCCGATGATGATGAACTCACCCGCACACGCAAAGTACGACGTAGTTTTGTCGCACAAAAATACGCCGTGCTGATCGATGCGCTGTATTCCGGTAAGCAGTCACAGTACATAGAAACTCAGGTCAAATTTGAAGATGGCCGTCAGGGATTAGTCAATGCTGATTTGCATATCAGCGACGTAAAAACCTATGCAGCGCATCAACAGGCGGCATGACTCATGAAAAACACAGTATGAATGCGATGGTAGATCCGATGACGATGGTGACTATGGCGACGCCCACGAATGGCAGAAAAATCGGCGAAGTGATCCTGGATTTGCAGGGCATCTCGCTGGCGTTTGGCGGCGTTAAAGCGCTGACGAATATCTCTTTCAATGTCAGAGAGCATGAAATCCGCGCCATCATCGGCCCCAACGGTGCAGGTAAAAGTTCAATGCTCAATGTGATCAACGGCGTGTATCACCCGCAAGAAGGAATGATCACTTATCGTGGTCAGCGGCGTAAAGATATGAACACCTATGCAGCGGCAAAAAGTGGCATCGCCCGGACATTCCAGAACATCGCTTTATTTAAAGGCATGAGCGTACTCGACAACATCATGACGGGACGCAATCTGAAAATGAAAAGCAATTTTCTGATGCAAGCCTTGTATTGGGGACCCGCACAAAAAGAAGAAATCGAACATCGTCAAAAGGTCGAAGAAATCATCGATTTTTTAGAAATACAGCATATACGTAAAACACCGGTAGGTCGTCTGTCTTACGGTTTACAAAAACGGGTAGAACTAGGTCGTGCCTTAGCAGCAGAGCCAGAAATCTTATTGCTAGATGAACCAATGGCAGGCATGAACGTAGAAGAAAAACAAGACATGAGCCGCTTTATTCTGGATGTCAACGATCAGCTCGGCACCACCATCGTATTGATTGAACATGATATGGGCGTGGTCATGGATATTTCAGACCGCGTGGTCGTGCTGGATTATGGCAAAAAAATTGGCGATGGTACTCCGGCGGAAGTGCTGGCGAATCAGGAAGTGATTAACGCGTATCTCGGCGTCGCCCATTGAAAGGCTAGACCAGAATGAATATCAATTTTTTCTTTGAAGTCTTAATCGGCGGCTTGCTCTCTGGTGTGATGTACGCACTAGTGGCACTTGGCTTTGTGCTGATTTACAAAGCCTCCGGTGTATTCAATTTTGCCCAAGGCGCGATGGTGTTTTTTGCGGCATTGACCTGCGTTGGTCTGACTGAGAAATTCGGCTTGTCATTGTGGCTGGCAATTCCACTCACGATGGGTGTGATGGTCTTACTCGGCTTGGCGATTGAACGTGTGGTATTGCGGCCTTTGGTCAATCAACCTGAGATCACCTTATTCATGGCAACCATCGGTTTAACTTTTTTTATCGAAGGCTTGGCGCAATTGCTGTGGGGATCGCAACCACACCGCCTGAGCTTGCCAATCGAAGATGTGCCGATTGAATATCTGATGGAAAAGTTCAACATCATCATCTCGCAATTTGATGTCATCGCCGCGCTGATCTGCGCGCTGCTGGTTACTGGGCTGGCGTTGCTGTTCTCTAAAACCAAAATTGGTCGCGCCTTACGCGCCGTAGCGGACGATCATCAGGCGGCATTGGCTGTTGGCATCCCCCTACAACAAATTTGGGCTGTAGTCTGGTCAGTGGCAGGCTTGGTTGCGCTGGTAGCGGGCTTGCTGTGGGGCGCACGTAACGGCGTGCAGTTTGCGCTGACGTTTGTCGCACTAAAGGCGCTGCCCGTGTTGATTCTGGGTGGTTTTACCTCGGTACCGGGTGCGATTGTCGGTGGCTTGATTATTGGAGCGTCTGAAAAATTAGCTGAGGTCTATATCGGCCCTATGGTTGGCGGCGGCATTGAAGGCTGGTTCCCATATGTACTGGCATTATTATTTTTGCTAGTACGGCCAGAAGGTTTGTTTGGCGAAAAAATTATCCGGCGGATTTGATTTGGCTTAGCTAAGTTGGACGAGTTGGACGAAATGGGAGCTTCTAAAAACCTTTAATCGAGATGCAGCGCTGGTCGTAGGGTGCGCCATGCGCGCCGCAGCGCGCAGCACCAACTGTGTACTGGTGCGCATGGCGCACCCTACGATGATCAGGTCATTTATTACAATGATTTTTAGAAGTTTATGAATTAGAACGTCCAATACTTCTGTGCCTTCCCAGGCAAAAATGGCCTGATAGCCGCATAGATATTGGAGATAAAAAATGAAAATATCTAAAAATGGTTTCAACATAAAGGAAACACATGTTCTATCGTGAAGCAGGTCAATTCAAATC
Organism: Undibacterium sp. GrIS 1.8; assembly: GCF_040544445.1. NCBI lineage: Bacteria > Pseudomonadati > Pseudomonadota > Betaproteobacteria > Burkholderiales > Oxalobacteraceae > Undibacterium > Undibacterium sp. GrIS 1.8. Next base: position 24,670 of record NZ_JBEONQ010000031.1, read on the forward strand.
TAGCTATGCCGCGGACAACCAGATTTTTCCGTTGCGTCAGGACAGGATCGCTATGGTCGTCCTTCTGGTACTGGCGTTTTTTGTCGTGCCGCTGATTGCGTCGGCATACACCTTTTCTGCGATCTTGATTCCTTTTCTAATCTTCTCACTGGCGGCATTGGGCTTAAATATTTTGACGGGATATGCCGGGCAACTATCGCTAGGCTCTGCTGCGTTTATGGCAGTGGGTGCGTTTGCCTCGTATAACTTTGTGTTGCGTGTTCCTGGCATTCCTTTATTGCTAGCGTTTGTGCTTGGGGGGCTGTGTGCGGCACTGGTGGGGATTGCATTTGGTTTGCCGTCCTTACGCATACGTGGTTTTTATCTGGCGGCAGCGACGCTGGCAACGCAGTTTTTTGTGGTCTGGTGTCTGACCAAAGTGCAGTGGTTTAGTAATTACAGTTCTTCTGGCGTGATCACCGCGCAGGAGATGGTGATTTTTGGTGTGAGCTTTACTACCCCAGTGAAAAAGTATCTGCTCACTCTGAGTATTGTTTGTGTGCTCGCCCTGCTGGCAAAAAATATGGTGCGTTCGAATGTTGGACGCTCCTGGATGGCGGTACGCGACATGGACGTTGCGGCAGAGGTCATCGGCTTTCGCCCTATGCGTACTAAATTATTGGCGTTCGCCGTTTCGTCATTTTATTGCGGTGTGGCAGGTGCTTTGTATGCTTACGCTTATCTTGGTACGGTGGAGCCTGATGCCTACAATCTAGATTTATCCTTCCGTATTTTGTTCATGATTATCATCGGTGGCGTGGGTTCGATTCTTGGCTCTTTTTTAGGCTCGGCCTTCATCATCTTGTTACCGATTTTTCTGAATATGATCGCGCATGGTTTGTCGCTGCCGACCAGCGTAGCGTCTAATCTGGAGCTAATAGTATTTGGCGGCTTGATTATTTTTTTCCTGATAGTAGAACCACATGGTCTGGCGCGCTTGTGGCAAATTGCAAAGGAAAAATTGCGCTTATGGCCTTTCCCGTATTAAGTTGTATCAATCAATAAGTAATCAGTAAAAACAGTAAAAAAAACATTAAGCAACAAGTACAAATAGTTGCAATATCCATCCAAAAAAGGAGACATCATGAAATTGCTTAAATCAGTATTAGTCAGTGCAGCCTTAGTCAGCACTGTTGCGCTATCTGGCTTGGTGCAGGCGGATGAACAGTTCATCCCCTTACTGTCGTATCGGGTCGGTCCGTATGCAGCGGGTGGCTCGGGATTTTATGGCGGGATTATTGATTACTTTAATCTGGTCAATGCCAAAGGTGGCATGAACGGCGTCAAGCTGACATGGGAAGAATGCGAAACTGAATATAACGCCTCGCGCGGTATCGAATGTTATGAACGTCTTAAACATGCCAAAGGTGGCGCGTCCTTAGTTGATCCGCTTTCTACCGGTATTGCATACGGTATTCTGGATCGCGTGGCAGAAGATAAAATCCCGATGACGATGCTGGGCTATGGCCGCTCTGATGCAGCCAACGGTAAGGTGTTCCCTTATATCTTCCCGCTGATTACCAGTTACTGGAATCAGGCTGCCGCCATGACCAAATATCTGGGCGACAAATCGGGGGGCATGGATAAGCTCAAAGGTAAAAAAATCGCTTATCTGTATCACGACTCCGCCTTTGGTAAAGAGCCCTTACCTGTGCTGGAGGCGCAAGCAAAACAATACGGATTTGATCTGGTAAAAATCCCTGTCGCGCATCCTGGTAACGAACAACAATCGCAATGGCTGCAAATCCGTCAGGCCAATCCTGACTACGTCATTTTGTGGGGCTGGGGCGTGATGAATGCGGTAGCGATCAAGACCGCGCAACGCAATGGCTTCCCACGTGAAAAAATGCTCGGTGTATGGTGGGCTGGCTCTGAGGAAGACACCATCCCGGCGGGTGACGCAGCAAAAGGCTATTCTTCCATGACTTTTAATACCCCAGGCAACTACCCAGTTCTGGATGAAATCCGCAGCAAAATCTATGCGCCCGGTAACGGCAATCTGGCGGACAAAACCCGTATTGGTTCGGTGTATCACATGCGTGGCGTAACTGCTGGCATGTTGTGGGTTGAGGCCATCTTAAAAGCGCAAGAAAAGTACGGCAAAGGTAAGCAAATGACAGGCGAGCAAATCCGTTGGGGCTTCGAGAATCTGAACGTGGACGATGCACGTCAAAAAGCCTTGGGCGCTTTTGGTATGTTCCCGCCGGTCAAAACATCTTGCGACGATCATGAAGGTTCTGGCGCAGTCAAAGTACAGCAATGGAATGGCAGCAAATGGGTCGCCATCACACCGAACTGGATGGTCGGTGACAAAGCATTGACCCGCAGCTTGCTCGAAGAATCGTCGAATAAATATGCCGCTGAGAAGAAAATTACACCAGCTTGTTTGAAATAAATTGTTGCGACGAGGGAGTCGCTGTGCCCGTAAAAAATATCATTGGCACAGCTTCTTTCCCCTGTTTTATTGATCAACAATAAATTGGATGAAATCGCAGGTGAGATCGATATGACGACCCATAGTATTGCTGGTATCACTGATGCGGTAGCGGCCAGCCCCGCCTATCTGAGTGTGAATAATATTGAGGTGATTTACGACCACGTCATCCTGGTATTAAAAGGGATTTCGCTGCAAGTCCCGCAGGGCAAAATCGTTGCTCTGCTCGGTGCTAATGGCGCAGGGAAATCAACCACGCTCAAAGCGATCTCCACCTTATTACGCAATGAACGCGGCGATATTACCAAAGGCGATATTTGCTTTAAAGGACAGCGAGTTGACCATCTGACACCGAACGAATTAGTCAAACGCGGCTTATCGCAAGTGATGGAAGGTCGTCATTGTTTTGGACATCTCAGCATAGAAGAAAATCTGCTGACGGGTGCGTACACGCGCAAAATCTCACGCGCTGAATTAAAAGAATCGCTAGAGATGGTGTATCACTATTTCCCCCGTTTAAAGCAGCGTCGCACGTCGCAGGCAGGCTATACCTCTGGCGGCGAGCAGCAGATGTGCGCAATCGGTCGTGCACTGATGGCGAAGCCCTCGATGATATTGTTAGATGAGCCGTCGATGGGAATCGCACCACAATTAGTCGAGGAGATTTTTGACATCGTCAAAAGTCTGAACACCAAAGAAAACGTCTCATTTTTACTGGCGGAACAAAACACTTATGTCGCTTTACGTTACGCCGATTTTGGCTACATCCTGGAAAACGGTCGAGTCGTGATGGAGGGTGACGCTAAAGAGTTGGCAACGAATGAGGATGTCAAAGAATTTTATCTAGGTGTCTCCGGTGCTGGTCGCAAGAGTTTCCGTGAGATGAAATTTTATCGTCGTCGTAAGCGTTGGCTAGCGTAATTAATACCTATTTTAAATCTCGTCAATAACGTTACCCCCTACTAGAACAAGCTATGAACGCCTATCTGGATGCATTAGAAACCCGTCACCCTCCAAGCCGCGAGCAAGCCTTGTTAACACGCTTGCCGCAACTGATTGCACATGCGCAGACTGCACCGGGATGGGCGCATATTTTGCAGGGAGTACAGGCGTCTGAGATTAAAAGCAGGCAAGCACTGGCGCAGTTGCCGGTAACGCGCAAATCGGATTTAAAAACCATACAAAAAACAGCATTACCTTTTGGCGGATTAACGACAACAGCACCGCGGCAATTGAGTCGTATTTTTATGTCGCCCGGTCCGATTTTTGATCCTGAAGGTCGTACACAAGACTGGTGGCGCTTCGCCAGACCGATGCACGCAGTCGGCCTGCGTGCAGGTCACATCATACAAAACTGTTTTTCTTACCACTTCACGCCTGCGGCGTTTATGGTGGAGGGCGCGGCGGCTAAGCTGGGTTGTACCGTGATTCCGGCAGGCATAGGCCAGACCGAGATGCAAGTCCAAGCCATGGTGGAATTACGTCCTGATGCTTACGTAGGTACGCCCAGTTTTTTAAAAATCATCATCGACAAAGCGGCAGAAATGGGCGCGGATATCAGCAGCGTGCAATACGCGATTTTGGGCGCAGAAGCCTTACCACCCAGCTTGCGAAAATGGCTGCAAGAACACGGCATACCGAATGTGGTGCAGATGTATGCCACTGCAGATATCGGCAATATCGCTTATGAGACGCTGACCAACGGACAAGTCAATCCCGGTATGGTATTAGACGAAGATATCTTGCTAGAAATCGTCCGCCCGGGCACCGGTGATCTGGTAGCAGAAGGGGAAGTCGGCGAAGTCGTGGTCACGTCCTTCAATCCGGATTACCCTTTAATCCGCTTTGGCACTGGCGATATGTCAGCTACCTTGCCGGACATCTCGCCATGCGGCCGTACCAATACCCGTATTAAGGGATGGATGGGGCGCGCCGATCAGACCACCAAAATTAAGGGGATGTTTGTGCACCCGTCACAGGTCGCAGAGATCGTCAAACGCCATCCGCAGATTCATAAAGCCCGACTGGTTGTGACAGGTGAAATGGCGAATGACGTGATGACTTTGCATTGCGAGGTGGATAAAACAGCCGAAACGTCCACGCAAACAGATTTTAAGGAAGCCCTGATCAATTGCATGCGTGACCTGACTAAACTACGCGGCGATGTCGTGTTGCTGGCGAAAGGTAGTCTGCCCAATGACGGCAAAGTCATTGATGATGCCAGAACCTATGAGTAAACCATTCTCACGACATCTTAGCGGCAACGATTTCAATTTCGACCAAAAATCCTGGCCTGACTAACGCAGGAATCACCATCAGCATAGAAGCAGGTCTGGCATCGCCAAGAAAACGACTGCGGACTTGCACATACTCAGGGACATCAGACTCCTGTGTTAAGTAGTGGTTAATTTTTACCAAGTCGTTTACCGTCATTCCCGCACGATCTAGCATAGTAAGGATGTGCTGCCAGGCCATCTCTGCCTGTGCCACGATTCCATCCGGCAATGCGCCACCCAATGCCAAACCTGGCGTACCCGATGTCATCAACCATCTTGCGCCTGTTGGCACTTCTATTGCATCTGTGTACTTACCAATTTGGCTGGCGACGCCAATATTGTGCTGAGTATTCATTTATTTCTTTCGTTATGGACAGTGCCAACGATTATGGGCAATATAGATGCTCGACGTTTCACCTTGCGATGAAATATGGCTGACACACTAAATACCGCACTCAACATACCAGCCGTTGCCAATTTGATGGCCGACCCCGCACGGGCAAAAATGCTTTGGACTTTGATTGATGGCACGATGCGTCCTGCCGGTGAGTTAGCGTTTGCAGCCAATGTATCGCCACAATCTGCCAGTGCCCACTTAACTAAACTGGTCGAAGGTGGCCTGCTACTTTCAGAGGCGCAAGGACGGCATCGATATTTTAAAATTGCGAGCACCGAGGCCGCGAATTTGATCGAAAACATGGCCTCATTTGGCGCATCAATCCAAGCGAAAACACCACGTAGTCCACCGCTGCTAAAAACCATGCCCAGTCAATTTTTGCATGCAAGGACTTGCTACGACCACTTGGCAGGCGATATGGCAGTGAAAGTGTTGCAGGCTATGCTGAAATCCGCATGGCTGGTCAGCGAAGGACAAGATTTTGCGTTGACGCCTTTAGGTAAAGAGAAATTAGCTGCGCTAGACATAGAGGTGCAGAGTGAAACTAAAGGGCGACGGCTATTTGCACGCAGTTGTGTCGACCTGACGCAACGACGCCCGCATCTGGCGGGCGTTTTGGGCGCTGCATTGCTTGATTTGTATGTGCGAGATGGGTGGATACTCAGGACGACTCAATCTCGCGTAGTCAACATCACACCCAAGGGACATGATGCCTTTAAATACATACTCGGCGTTCGTGACTAATTAGTCTGTTAGTCAGGCCTTGATTACCCAATACTAAATCAAGGTAATCAAGCCTGAAGAATACAAACTACCAACGACGCCAGTGTCCGTATCCGTAGCCGCCATAGCCATAACCCCAGGCTGGTGCAACGACGACAGGCGCGGGTCTGACATACACCGCCGGACCGTATGGTGCCGGTCCGTAGACCGCACAGCCTGATAACAAACTTGAGGCGACGACCGCTGTGATGATGGCATAGCGGGAAACATGCTGAGATAAACTCAACGAAAGGTTGTTCAGTGGCAGGCGCATGATGGGCTCCTTTTAATTAATTGTCCGTGTAGGGAATTAACTCTTTGGAGGCGATTTGCGTTGACGAAAAGCTTGTAAGCGAATGTTGCGTCCGTAAGCAACTATGACTAATTTTTTGACTCGGCTTGATGACAACTCATCGATATTAAGGTGTTCATTCCGGTGAAATGAACATGGTAATAGGCGGTCTGCTATCTATGATTTTATTTATACTCCCTATATGTATATTTAACCGTCCATGTATTAACTAGACATTAGAGCATTTTTATGAAAAATACAGGGGAGTATATTTTAATTCGTTGATTGATCTCGATAAAATAATGTTTGAGCCAAGGTCTGAACCGTGCCCTAAGTTAATCTCTAAATTAGTTAGATTCCTTGATCAGACGACCCGAGGTCTTTTGTATCGGTCTGGCGTTCATCGGATACAAACGGTTGAAGATCGCTAATTGCTCTGCGGATATTTCTATCGGCTCTTTCATGACCAGCCACAATACGCCTTCGGTACAAGGTGGTTCGGTCAGAGACCCCATAAAAGTGTAATAGTCGCGCCTGGCTGGCAGTATCTCGTTTAAATCCATTGCAGCAGGTCCTTGCATGGAGTCATTTTTTTCCAGCGGCAAATTATTCCAGACCGATTGCCCCAGACTATGCGGTTTGCCGCGCTCAATCAGCACTGCGAGGATCGCGAGTTTGCCATCAGCATCTTTGTGTACCAGATGCACGACCATCTCAAAACCTTTGCCATTGACGCGCTCTTCCGCTGGCTTATGGAAATGGAATTGCACCAGCTCAAAACTACGGCCATTCACCGTAATGTAATTGCCGGGACCAAGGTTGACCTGAATCGTATGACCAGTGTCCGTGACTCTGAAACCAGCCGGTTTATAGTCAAAACTGACGGGAGCCAGATCCACCCGGATACCGTCACGGATATCAATCGGCGATTGCCGGTCGCCGCTATCGCACTTGGCGTTAGCAGGGCTAATCTTGCCCCAGTTTAAAGGTCCGCCCTCACCTTCATAACTCCATTGCACCGGTTTGCTGGATGCCATGGTGCCGTTGGGGCTGATGGTCATGCCACGGCTATCCATGATTTTTTCTTTTGACATGTCAGCGCTTACTGGTTTTTTGACCGGTGGTGCATAGGCGTAACTTCTCGCCATCGCCTTAGGATTGCTACGGGACGTTTCTTCTTTTTCTTTGCGGATGATGGCGAGCTTGTCGGCAATTTTGGCGGCCAGCTCATCGGCGGCTAGAGCTTCTTTGGCACGCGCTGCGGCGGCAGCTTTACTTTCTTTGGTTTCTTTCGGTTCTTTGTCTTTGCTGTCTTTTTCTTTCGCAGCGGGTTTTGCTTCGTCTTTTACCGAAGCCTCCTCTTTTGCGGCAGCTGGTTTAATCGGTTTAGACGGAGTCGGCTCGTCATTCGCCTGCACCTGGGCGCACAGCAATACGGGGATCAGCACAGCAATCAGGCGACGCATCATAAGAATTGGGAAGTAGTTGGCGGGGTATGACGAGGTTACGGCAGATTGTGGAAAAAACTTGAATGGCGGCAAGAGATCGCTACGATGAAGGAAATTTTAGCCTTGCAACTGCCGGCAGTTTGATCCGTGTACGTTATGATAAAAATATACTGGTAATTAGTATATATAGATTGTCCATATAATTGCTGGACAATAGAGCAATTTTTATAAAATAAAAGGGGAGTATGTTGAACGGATGGCTATATTCAGGTTAAATATTGATCATCGTCACATTGATGTTCAAAAAAACGGAAGCGTCATTCCGGCGTGTTTTAAGCCGGAAACTAGCGACAGCAAACGTTATCAAGATGAAGACACGGGATTCCGGCTAAAACCATGCCGGAATGACATGAGAAAGTAATGCGCTGGCAGCAAAGTAAAAAAGCATCCGGTATGGATGCTTTTTAGAGTGATTTTTGAGCGCGCCTGCAAGTTTGTCAGGACACACTCGCAATCAATTACAGCGCCATCAAACGCGCTTTCGCCGCATCGTATTCCAGCTTAAACCGCGCAACGACTTCCGCCACGCTTGGTGCATCTTCCATCAGACCTACGCCTTGGCCAGCGCCCCAGATGTCGCGCCAGGCTTTGGCTTTACTGCTGCTGCCTGAGCCAAAGTTCATGGCGGTTTTATCGGCGACTGGCAAATTGTCCGGGTCGAGGCCAGCAGCGACGATGGATTTTTTCAGGTAGTTGCCGTGCACTCCGGTGAACAGGTTGGTGTAGACGATATCGGCTGCGGAGGATTCAATAATTGCATTGCGATAGCCATCATCCACATTCGATTCTTGCGTTGCCAGCCAGCGTGAGCCGATGTAGGCAAAATCTGCTCCCATCGCCTGGGCTGCCAAAATCGCATCGCCGGAGGCAATCGAACCGGACAACGCAATCGGACCTTTGAAGAACTTGCGCACTTCGCCGACCAGCGCAAATGGCGACAAACCACCGGCATGGCCACCAGCACCAGCAGCGACCAGTATCAAACCATCGACACCCGCTTCCAACGCTTTTTCTGAGTGACGGATAGAAATCACGTCATGCATGACGATACCGCCGTAGCTATGGATCGCGTCCAGCATCTCTTTTGGTGGTGCGCGCAGGGATGAAATGATGATAGGAATTTGATGCTTGACGCACATTTCTACGTCATGGGCGAGGCGATCATTGGATTGATGCACGATCTGATTGACCGCAATCGGCCCGACTTTGGCGGTCGGATTGGCGGCTTGATAGTCGGCCAGTTCTGCTTTCAGATCGGTCAGCCAAGTGTCTAGTAATTCTGCCGGACGAGCGTTGAGAGCAGGGAAAGAGCCGACGATACCAGCCTTGCATTGGGCGGCGACCAGCTTAGGACCGCTGGCGATAAAGAGCGGTGAACCTATCACTGGCAGCGAGAGATTTTGTAAGGCTTTAGGTAGATGAGAAGTGGTCATAATCTTGTCTCTAATGTGGTTTGTCTGGTCTGAACTTGGTACTGATGTTTTTGCTGACGTTTTTGTTGATGTTTGTACTGATCTTAGAAATTATTTTGGTATTTATTAATGATGCTGATATGATGTTATCAGAAAAAACGTTGTTTTTCATAAAAAATTTGCGGGTCATTATGCCAACACAAAAACCCAAAGTCATCGATTTTAAGCAGGGGCAGGAAGAGCTACGCAGCACTTTGCGCCAAGGCATGCTGGATGCCGCCAGCCGCTTGCTGGTGGAAGAAGGCGCAGCCGCGCTGACGGTACGTAAAGTAGCCGAGGCGGTCAATTGTTCGACCACGCTTTTGTACTCCTTGTTTGGCGGTAAGGACGGTTTATCCAATGCCCTGTATCTGGAGGGTTTTAGCCGGCTTAAACAAGACTTTGCTACCTACGAAGCTAGCCTTCCACTTGCCGAAAAGACGCATGGCCTCGATCGATTGTGGATGTATGCCACCAATTATCATCAATACGCCCGCCGTAATCCTAGCTATTACATGGTGATGTTTGGCGATGCGATTGCAGGCTTTGTGCCACCGCTAGAATCGCGGGTCGCCGCCTGGGAATCCTTTACGCCGCTGATCAATGAGTTTGACCACTGCATACAAGAAGGCAGCCTGCCCACGACGACTAAATCGACCAATGCCGCGCGTCTTTTGTGGGCGGCAATGCATGGCGTGATCAGCCTGGAACTCAAAGGGTATTATTTAAAAAAAGAGCATTCGGATGAACTGTATCGCGCAGCCGTGAATGCCGTATTGCAATCGCTTAAACATCCTGAAGCATAAGAACTTCGCACGATCAAAATCAAAAAATCCAAATCGGAGACACCATGACTTACCAATGTTTTTCCCTCAACATCAGCAATAAAGTCGCTCATCTGCAACTGAACCGCCCTGCCAGCATGAACACCATGCAGCCAGTATTTTGGCGCGAGCTGACCGGAATACTACAAACCCTGCAACGCGAAGCCAGCGCCAGAGCCTTGGTGATTTCTTCTACCGGAAAGCACTTTACGGCGGGCATGTCGCTGGATGTTTTTTCTAGCGGCGGGATGACGATGGATGATTTGACGGCAGTCGTTCGCGCCAATATTGTGCTGGCATTGCAAGACATGCATCAGGCGTTTAATCTGATTGAAACTTTGCGTATGCCAGTAATCAGCGCGATTCAGGGAGGTTGTATCGGCGGCGGCGTGGACATGGTGTGCGCCAGTGACATCCGTCTGGCAACAACGGATGCTTTTTTCTGCATCCAAGAAATTAATATCGGGATGACCGCCGACCTTGGCACCTTGCAACGCTTGCCAAAACTGATACCCGAAGGTATCGTCCACGAAATGGCCTATACAGGTCGGCGCCTGCCAGCACAACGCGCCTTAGCGGTTGGCCTGGTCAATGAACTATTTGATACGCAAGAAAACATGCTCGCCGCCGCGCTGCAAATGGCAGCTGAAATCGCGGAGAAACCACCGGTGGCGATCTGGGGCAGCAAGCAAGCGATTCACTACGCCCGCGACCATTCTACGCACGACGCCTTACAGCAAATGGGCTGGCTACAATCCGGAATCTGGCAAAACAGTAATTTGATGGAAGCGTTTATGGCGAAGCAACAAGGACGCCCTACCGAATATGCCGATCTGCTGCCGATCAGCTCGTTTGCGGATGCGGCTTATCAAGTCAAATAATTAATCTGATTTGATAAGCCGGTGAAGAAACAATAAATCAATAAAACAGGAAGCGGTAAGCAGGAAGCAGTTGTTGGTTTACTCACTCACCGAGTGTTTGAACCAACAACCAAGCACACAACTTACTGTTTATAGGATCGGTGCAGCTTGCTGCTTGCTCTCTTTGACTCGCTTACCGCGACCTGACACCAGCATCAATAATTTTTTCAGCAGGCGATAAATCAATCGCAAGAACAATAGCGTGAACAAGGCCTCCAGCATGGTCATGGTGAATCCTAATAAAGGATTAAAGCGCTCCATGCGGCGATGCATCTTGACCATCATACGATCACGTGCAATCTCAATACTGTCGTAAAAAGTTGGCACGACCAGCAGCGTCAAAATCGTAGAAGTAATCGTGCCGCCGATAATCGCGATTGCCAGCGGACGATAAAACTCGCCGCCTTCACCCAAGCCTAATGCGACCGGCATCATGCCCGCGATCAGTGCAAAGGTCGTCATCAAGATAGGACGCAAACGGATACGGCCAGCATGCATCAGAGCGTCTTCACGATTCATCCCTTCCTTTTCATTTTTGCGTGCCGCATCGAGTAACAAGATGGCATTTTTCGCGACCAGTCCCATCAGCATAATGATGCCGATAAAGCTCATCAGATTGAGTGTGCTACCTGTAATCAATAACGCGACGACCACGCCGATCAGTGACAACGGCAAGGACAACATCACGCCCAAAGGTGCGGTAAAAGAACCGAACTGAATCACTAGAATCAGATACATCAAACCGATACCCGATAATAAGGCGATCAACATGGCGCTAAATACCTCTTCCTGATCCTGACCAGAACCACCCAGTGACAAACCATAGCCAGGAGGATAGTTAAATGACTTGGCCAACTTCAAGGCATCATCAATCACCTCACCATTAGACCGGCCCTGGGCGTTGGCAGACACGGTAATCGTGCGCTTGCCGTTAGCATGTTCGATACCAGAAGGACCTTTGCCCATAGAAATCGTCGCAATCTGATCCAGCGGTACCATTTGATTTGTACCGGTGACAGAAATCGGCAGACGTTCAATATTCTCTTTGCTGACACGGTCATCGGGATGCAAACGTACCGCCACATCACGGGTTTCACCCGTTGGATCAACCCAGTCACCCACCTCAATGCCGGCAAATGCAACCCGTAAAGCTTGTGCCGCATCGTTGGATGAAATACCCATAGAATTGGCTAAGCCACGGTTCAGTTCGATCTTCAATTCTTTCTTAGGATCTTGTTCTGATAAGCCGATATCTACGGCACCCGGCACTTCACGCAACTTATCCATGTAGGCGCTGGTGATTTCAAGTAATTTACGGGAATCAGGACCGGTAAAATCAATTTGTACCGGCTTGCGGGCACCGTTGTTCAGATCATCCAGTACCACGTATTCTGCACCGACCAGACCACGGACTTTTTCACGCAATTCAACCGCAATTTCTTTGGCGCTGCGCTTACGTTCGGTACGTTTTCCGATGTCCACATAGATACGTCCACCAGCTGGATTGATTGTGCTATTAGTGTCTTTAGTCTCAGGAATACTGCGTGCAATCGCTGCGGCGCGCTCCATTTTCAGACGAGCATATTCCAGTGATGAGGATGCAGGTGTCCGCACTTGTATCATCAAGTTGCCGGAATCCGCCGTAGGCAAGAAACTGGTACCGCCCCATTTAATCTGCAAACCCAAAGCCGCGATCAAAGTCACCAGCGCAATCGTCCCCATCCAGCGACGATGATGCAAAGCCCAGGCGATCACTTGGCTATAACGGTCGGACTGATGATCAAACCAGTCGTTAAAACGCGCCAGAACTTTGCTGATACCTTTTTTAGGCGCGGTGTGATGATCGACAGGATCACCCCAATACGCAGACAACATAGGATCGAGCGTAAAAGAAATACCCAGGCTGACCAGGACGGAACAAGTCACCGTCAAGGCAAACGGACGGAACCATTCGCCGGGCATACCCGGCATAAACGCCACAGGAATAAATACCGCAATGATAGAGAAGGTGGTCGCAGCAACGGCCATACCAATCTCAGCCGTACCTTCCAGTGCAGCAGTACGGCGATCCGAGCCGCGCTGCATGTGGCGCACGATATTTTCCCGCACCACAATCGCATCATCGATCAGTACGCCAATCGCTAGCGACAGTCCCAGCAAAGTCATGAAGTTGAGGGTAAAGCCACACAACCAGACCGCGATAAACGCAGCAATCACCGAGGTAGGTAAACTCAAAGCGGTGATCAGCGTTGAACGCCATGAATTGAGGAAAGCGTACACCACAAAAATAGTTAAGCCTGCACCCAAGACCAGCGATTCGATCACATTATTCAAACTGTTTTGTGCATCTTTACCGCCATCACGCGTGATTTCCAGCTTTGTACCCGGATGGTTTTTATCTAGATCAGTATTAATTTCTTTGACCATATCGCGTACCGCTTTGGCGACGCTGACGGTGCTGGCATCATGCGAACGGGTGATCAATAAACCGACGTTGGGCTTACCACTACGGATACTCAATCCATTGACATCAGCAAAGCCGTCTTCAATCGTGGCGACCTGCGCCAGGCGCACGATTTGATCGCCATTGCGTTTCACCACAATATTCTGGAACTCTTCTGGTGATTCAATGCGACCAACCAGACGGATGCTCTCTTCTTCCAGAGTACCGCGAAGTTTACCGACTGGCGCGTTGGTATTCTGGTTGCGTAGCGCGTTGACGACTTCTCCAGCGGAGACATTAAATTCGCGTAGTTTTTCTGCGCGTAGTAAGACCGACAATTCACGCTTTAAAGAACCATTGACCTCTACGTTGGCAACACCGCTGACACCGCGCAATTTGTCCGCTAACTGATCTTCTGCCAAGCGGGAAATTTCGGCATGCGTTTGCTTGCTGGAAGAAAGTGCCAGATTCAAAATAGGCTGTGCCGCGGGGTCCCAGCGTTCAATAATCGGTTCACGCATTTCTGTCGGTAATTTATAGCGGACACTGGCGATGACGTTACGCACTTCATCACTGGCTTCAATCATGTTTTTCTTAAACACGAATTCCACGTCGAATTGGGCAGTGCCCTCTTTTGCACTGGCATAGACCTGACTCGCACCGGATACGCTGAGCAAAGATTTCTCAATCCGGTTGATGATTTCGCGCTCTACCGTATCAGGCGATGCGCCTGGATAGGCAATCACGATCGATAGGCCGGGTACTTCCACATCCGGGTTTTGATTGACCTTGAGCTTGGTGATGGCGAGCAAACCCATCGCCATCAGAGCAACAATTAAAACGATAGTCGCCGTAGGTCGTTTGATACTGAAGTCGGATAAAAACATAATCAGTTTCCTTCCGAAGTGGCGTTTGCAGTACCGGTAGCAGAACTTGTCGCCGCCGCAATCGCTACTTTCGCCGCTGCCATTTCTATCGACTGACCGTCTTTAAAATTAGAGCTTGGATTACGCATGATAATGTCGCCTGCACTCAGACCACTACGCACCTCGTAGTTGCCGGTACGCTGATCGCGCTTACCGATTTGCAGATCGACCTTACTCAGAGTTTTTCCTGCGATCTTCCATGCATAGGATTTGTCACCCGACTTGACTACCGCAGCTTCTGGCAACATTAAGGCGCTGACAGTCGCGGCCTCGATATTGCCTTCGGCATACAGACCAGAGACACGTGGCTGATTGGTATCAGCAAAAGTAACCAGCACTTCAACCTGACGCGTGACATCATTCGCAGCCGGATCAACCCGGCTGACTTTGCCACGGAATTCCTGGCCGCCATAACCATTGATGCGGAAGCTGACCGCCTGACCAGTTTTTACCATAGCGATTTTGTCGGCAGAGACGCGACCTGCAAAACGCATGCTGGTAGGGTCGATCACCTTGACCAGTTCTTTACCGATGGATGCCGTATCACCCGCCGATACCTTGCGCTCACTGACCACACCATCAAACGGTGCCCGCACAACCGTGCGCTGTAACTGCTGCCGCGCGACGACCGCACGCGCTTTGGAGGCGGATAATTCGCTTTGTGCGCTATTGCGACGTACCTCCGCATCATCCATCGCTTGCATCGACGTCATGCCTGAGGCACGTAAAGTTTTTAAGCGTTGCAAGGCACGATCCGCCTGATCCAGCGCCGACGCCGCATTACGGGCGTTGTCTTCTGCCGAGGCCAAATTATCGCGGATCGAGGTTTCGTCCAGTTTGACCAGAATATCGCCATGCTTAACGACATCGCCGTTTTCTTTTAGTACCTGCAATACCACGGCAGAAACTTCGGCACGTAAATCTGCCTTACGTTCTGGCTGTATCGATCCGGTCACAACCGGTCCTGATGCCAGCGCATTGCTTTGCACGGTCATGACATCTTCTGGCGCGATGACAAGTTTGACTGGTGGCTTAGCATCCTTTTTGTCGCCTGCGCTGGTTTTATCGGGGGCGGTATTTGCCGCCGAACTAGCCGCACTTGCAGCAGCACTGCTGGCGGCGGACGCATCAGCACTCGCTGTATCTTTTTTATCTTTGCTGCATGCAACCAGACCAGATGCGATAGCAATTGTGGTGGCGAATACGAGAACCGTTTGTCGTAACATGATGAATCCCTGAGGCAAGAGGAATGGGGGAATGATGCCGCAGTATGAGCAAGCACCAGTTTGGCTTCAAGAGGCGAAGTGGCGAGTTGCTGTTTTGGACGGATGAAATGCCATTTTTACAGCTTGAAGTGCAATAGCCTGCTGTGCCAGATTCCTGGACTTCTCTTGCGGCGCTGCTTTTCGCTTAAGATGCAAGGCGTCCATCCTCCTGAACTAAGCCAGAATGTCACAAGCACCTGTACTCACTCTGCCCGGCACATTTCGCCCAAGAATCACTTTGCAAACTCTGGGGCGTGGCGATGGCCTGTTAGGGATGAAGCCGACCGGCACTTTTGGTCCGCGTGGTGGCAGCGTGACGGTAGTGCAGATCGACTGGCTGTATAAAATCGACCACACGGTCGCCCCTTCCAACCAAAACAACATTACTTGGCAGACACCGGCGCCAACCACCCTGCTTAACCGCCGGCCACATTCCACTCAGGAACTACTTGATGCGCAATCTAAGCCTTTTCTGTTATTGCGTGATCTGGGTGCAGAAGCCGATGCACTGGACAAAGTCTGGGAACTGAATTTACAACCGCTACCTGCCACCTGTTTGCAATGGCGGGATGAGGCGGCGGCAACCGAGTTCGGTCCGTTCTGGAGTTTGCAGCAAGAACATTTTTTCGCTGACTTTTGGGCTGAGCAGTTACCAGTGTTACAGGCGCTGGGCTGGTCGGTGGTGATACGCCCTGGCTTTGGCCATCAAAGTGTGCCGGTGGAAGCCTGGCATCTGATGATTAATCAGGATAGCGGAGAACTCATAAGTAATGAAGGTAATGATGGCAATGAAGACCAGACCGCCCGCCTTCCCAACACTAACGGTGTCGATAGTAGTGCTCTTGCCAAAATCAGCCGACTCGGGTTACCCGCACGCGAAGGCTCATGGCTACTAAGTCTGGGAATCGAGATCGATGGGCAAATCCTCGATCTGGTCCCTTTGCTTGCCAATTTGCTCCAGCGCGACAGACGCTGGTTAAACATCAAGCAAGTCATGGCAATTGACGATCTGGAAGTAGTACAGCTAAGGGCACCAGGCGGCAAACGGATTGACGCTGTAGCCGCACCTTTAAAAGCCATCGTCATGCATATGCTGGACTTGCTCACTGACGACTCCCGCCTGAACAATCCAGCTTCAACCGCTTTGCATTTGTCTGCATGGGACACCCAAAGGCTGGAAGCCCTGCGCCAGAGTTTGTTAGACAGTCAGGCCGACCGTGCCGGTGTGCATGGCAGCTGGCAATTGCGAGGTGACTTGGGACTGCGTGCACTGGCAAACCGCTTAACAACAGCGGGAAGCCCGCAAGCCGTGACCGCACCAGAAGGCTTAAACATTACGCTGCGGCCTTATCAATTGCATGGCGTCGCGTGGCTACAATATTTACGTACCCATCATCTGGCAGGGATTTTAGCGGACGATATGGGACTCGGTAAAACAGCACAAGCGCTGGCACATATTCTGATAGAAAAACAAGCAGGGCGTCTTGATTGCCCCGCTCTCATCGTATTACCTACTTCGCTGATTTTTAACTGGCAGGCTGAGGCGCGGCGTATGACACCTGGGCTGCGCGTACTGGCTTTGCAAGGTGCGGAGCGTGCCGACGGATTTGAGCAAATGTCAAAGGCAGATATCGTACTGACCACCTACCCGCTGTTGTGGCGCGATCTTGCCTATCTTGAGGCGCAGCAATTTCATTTACTGATACTGGATGAAGCACAAACCGTCAAAAATGCTGCAAGCCGCAGTGCCGATGCAGTCCGCCGCCTGCGCGCCCGGCATCGTCTGTGCATCACCGGAACACCGCTGGAAAATCATCTGGGCGAACTATGGACCCAGTTTGATTTTTTGATGCCAGGCTTTCTTGGCGACATGCGCAGTTTTACACGCTTATGGCGCAAACCCATCGAAGTCAATGGCGAAACCCTGCGGGCTCAATTGCTATCGCAGCGGATACGGCCTTTTATTCTGCGCAGGCGAAAGCAAGATGTTGCCAGCGAGCTGCCGCCAAAAACCGAAGTCATCAAACGGCTGAAACTGCAAGGCCAGCAGCGCGATTTGTACGAAAGCGTACGCGTCGCTGCCGACGAACAGGTGCGGCGCATCCTGCAGCGCAAAGGGTTTAGCGGCGGACAAATTACGATTCTGGATGCCTTATTAAAACTGCGCCAGGTTTGTTGCGATCCCTATCTGCTAAAACAATCGAGAGGATCAAAGGGGCAAACCGGAGCAGCCAGATTTCCGACAATGGAGCGCGCCAAGCTAGAGATGCTCAGCGATATGCTGCCAAATCTGGTCGCCGAAGGGCGCAGGATACTAGTGTTTTCTCAATTTACAGAAATGCTGGAGCTGATCGCCACACAGCTAACCGAACTGGAATTGCCGTGGTTGTCGCTGACCGGAAAAACACCACCAGCGCAACGCGGTGCCGTGGTGGCAGAGTTCCAGAGTAAAACTATTCCGATTTTACTAATCAGCCTGAAAGCAGGCGGCGTGGGGCTAAACTTAACCGCTGCCGACACCGTGATCCACATGGACCCTTGGTGGAATCCGGCGGTAGAAGAACAAGCTACCGCACGCGCGCATAGGATTGGTCAGGAGCAAGCCGTCTTTGTGTATAAATTGGTGGTCGAAGGCAGCATAGAAGAACGCATACTCGACTTACAAGCGCGCAAGGCGGCGCTGGCGGAAGGTATCTTAGGCAGTGATGCTGCTCTGGCACCGAAGTTTACTGTGGAAGATTTGCAGGCATTGCTGGCACCGCTGAGTGTCTAAAACAACATTAGTCGTGCCAAGATCGGTTCAATATCAGCTCGATCATTGTTGTTGAGTTAAAGGCTTGATACCATCGACGGGCTTTTTTACTTTACCTACATTTATGAACACCAATCATCAATCACCCGAGCAAGACAATGTGACTCAATCCAGCAGTTTTTCTAGCGATATCGTTACGCCGGAAACCATCGTCGAAGCCGGACCAACGCAAGATTTTTACGTCGTTTCACTGAAAAAATTCTGGCTCTTATTTGTGCTGACCATGGGTTTTTATGGCGTGCTCTGGTTTTATAAGAACTGGGCGATGTATAAACAGAGCAGCGACGATAAGGACATATGGCCGGTACCACGCGCCATTTTCTATATCTTTTTCACACATTATTTATGCAACGCGGTTGATGCAAAAATACAAGATCAACAAAAGAATTTCAGCTGGTCGCCCAGCATGGTTGCAACTACGTTCGTAATCCTAAGTATTTTAAACCGCCTTGTTGAGCGCTTCGCTAGTAAGAATACTGATTGGGGCCTATTTGATGCGGTAAGCATGAGTTTGCTATTTGTATTGGGCTATTTGTTGAGTCAGGTTCAGATTGCTATCAACGTCGCCTGCAATGATCCCAAAGGACAATCCAATTCGCGCTTATCTGAAGCAAATTGGTTTTGGATGCTGATCGGAGCGATCTTATGGTTACTGACCGTGATCGGCATTATGTACACCCCAGCACCAACCTAACAGCGATCAAGAGCGCGATTAATACCGCGCCAAAATCATATACTCCCCCAGTTTTAACCTTCAATATGCCATAGTGTCCATATAATCATTGGACAACAAAATATTACTAGGGCGGAGTATTTATTTGATTACCCGCGCTGATCTTACTTCGCTGGCTGAGATCCCGTCGTAGATACAGGCTGACGCCCGGCGTCCGTCAACACAAATTGACTGACGGTGTCCAAGGTCGGCGCCAGGCCTCGCAGTGGCCAGGACATGCTGCCGATCAGACTCACATGGCTGGTTTTATCAAAATGGAACTCCTGCACCGGCACACCGGCAGCACGTAATTTGTTGGCGAGTCCGGTAGTGTTACGGATGGGATTCACCAACTTATCGTCCACTGGCGCGATCAATAAACTCGGTATCGAACTGGTACTGACATGGTTAATCGGTTGAGAATCTACAGGCGTATCCGGATAAAAAAATACTGGCTTCGCTTCTTCATTAGTGATGGGAATAAAGTCATACGGCCCGGCCAAACCGATCCAGCCGCGCAAGGCCGAAGGCTGCATACCGACCGCTGCCAACCAGCGCGGATCGAGCGCGATCATCGCCGCGTTGTAGGCACCGGCGCTGTGCCCCATCACAAAAAGGCGCTTGGGATCACCGCCGTAACGCTGGATTTCTTTACTCACATACGCCATGGCTAATGCGCCGTCTTGCAAAAATGCCGGATACCGGACTTGCGGATACAAACGGTAATCTGCCAACACACAAAGAATGCCGCGTGAGGTCAACGCTTCTGCCACAAACAGATAGTCAGCACGCGAGCCCGAATTCCAGGTACCGCCATAAAAAAACACCACGACCGGCCATGAAGCCTTGGGCATGGTATTGGTAGTACTAGCCGACGCAGGAGGATTGCCGGTGGGCGTGTAAATATCCATCTTTTGCCGCGGGTCGGTGCCGTAAGCAATATCGGCAACCTTGCTATACGACGAGCTTGGCGTCAGTGCATTGATCGTACGTACCGGTGAACAGGCAGCGATAACGCCAAACAGAATTAGTACCGTCGCTATAGAAATAATGAGTTTTAGCCAAGCTGCCACAGTAGCTCCTAGAAGATGGGTATGACTTTATTCGCAGTAAAACCGCGTTTGGATTCAAATCAACGGCTTTGTTGAGTGTTGCTGTTACTCCGGCAATTCTTAAAATACGTCATTCCTGCCCTCGCAGGAGCGACGAAGTGAGAATCAAATTGAGCCCGCATATTGAATTGCCGAATCAATAAATTATGTTAGCGGGTACTTACCAGCACATCATCCTGCAATCTGGCGACACCGGATTTAATTAAGTCAGCAAGCAAGGAGTTCATTAAGGGCTCTACAGCTTCATCAACGATCTGCGAAGACGCTCGCATGATGCGGTTTTGCGTCAGCGATTGCCGGATGGCGCTTACTGGTAATTGCTGCGTCTCTAATAACTGAAACGCGATCATCACCTTTAAGGCGTTGCGGGCATTGCGTTTGGGATCAGCCGCCAGATAATCGAGCCTGCTGTGGGCACGCTCAAGCGCTGCAGCAACATCGGTAAACGGTGCGCCGTGGCCTGGAATAACGATGCGTACCTCGAGCTCGCTAATCATCTGCAAGACTGCTGCTTGCTCAGCAAAACCGGATTCACCTTCCAGTTCGGGAAAGATCACACCAAAACCGTTTTGCCATAAGGCATCGGCGGAAATCAAAATTGCCTCGCTGGCGCAATACAGCATCAGCGAATGTGGATCATGACCGGGTGCCGCCAATACTTGCCATTGCAAACCGGCCAAAGTCACCTGCTGACCCGGCGACAAACTGGCATCAAAACTAAATTGCTGGCAACGTTGCCCGGTCGCCTTGTAGGTCAGGACATCTTCATCCCAAGCCGCAACCGCCGGCGCATCTGCCACCGGAATCAGCGTGCGGCAAGCGTAAGTCTGTTGCAGGATGGCGTTACCACCACAATGATCTGAATGCAGGTGAGTATTGATCAGCAAATCTAATGGACGCCCTTGCAGTGCATGCTGCACTAGTGCCAGGGTTTGACCGGCATGCGTCAGATAACCGCTGTCAACCAAGGCGGTCGTGTGTTCGTCTACCAAAAGAATATTATTGGACGAGAGCCAGCCGCGTTCAAAGACTTGCATACCCGCGGGCAATTGCAAGCCAACCGGATCTGCTAACCGGATGGATGAGGATATTGCTGGCTGAATATTCTGAGTATTAGTTGTGGCTGGCATGAAGCTTCTGTCTGAACGCGGTGGAGTATTAATATTAGCTAAGGATGTAAGTCCTCATCATTTCTAAGCAAACATCCGCTCCTTAACCTGCATCCAAATCTGGCGCTTAATGTCGTTGCTGGCGGTGCTCCAGCCAGTCAGTTCCGGTATGGTCCGAAAACATCCGGCACACCAGCCGTTGACCTGATCCATTTTGCAAATGCCGATACAAGGTGAGGGCACATCGCCGACACTGTTTTCAGGGTCGTAATCGTATAAAACGTTTTTGCTTGTGCCGCTGTTAAGATTATTTCCATTACTCATAAATTACTCATAAAGATGTTTTCAGTGCGATGTCTGCCAATGGCGCTTGGGTCATGGCGATTAATTGTGTTGGGGTGAGTTTAAAGACGGCATGCGGATGTCCGGCAGCCGCCCAGACCGCAGGGTATTGCATCAAGTCCTGATCAATCAAGACTAATGTTTTTTCCAGATGACCGATAGGGCAAACGCCACCGATGGCATAACCGATTTTTTCTTTTACAAACCTCGCATCGGCTTTGCCCAGTGCGCCGACAATCGCGGCAACTTTGTTCTCATCAACGCGGTTGCTGCCACTGGCAACGACCATCACGGCAGCATCATCCGACAAACGGCGGAATACAATCGACTTAGCGATTTCAGCAATACTGCAACCCAGACCGGCGGCTGCTTCGGCCGAGGTTTTGCCGCTGGCTGGCAGCATGACAATGGTTTGGTCGTGACCTAAATGTTGGAGTAAACCGGCAACGCGTTGTACGGTTTCGGGAAGAGCTTGATCTGTGGACATGAGCGTAAAGTTCAAACGAAACAGATCAATTTATAACATAGGCCGCACAAGGATGCTTGTGCGGGTGTAGCGATGTGATATTGCGGGGTGCTTAAGAAGATTTTGATAGCAACAAATCCAGCAAAAAAATACTTACTCCATCGTCACAGCGACTTTGCCACCCCAGCTATTGAGCAGAGCCTGATGTTGTGAAGGCACATCAAAATACTTCATACCGGCACGGTATTCACTGCCGCTTAAAATGCTGTAAAGGCAGGTCGCTTTACAAATAACCTGTGTCCGTTGCGAGGCATCACGCTGATCCGGCACTTCCATCATCATTTGATAAATTTGTCCGTCCTTTAATAAATGCGCACATTGCACCTGAATACCAGAACCAGAAAAATTAAGGATTTTGGAGGCGACAATATTACCGGGGGAAATCAAGATGGCAGAACGCCAGGACACATTAGAGCGAGGACTAGTACGGGACTCATTCATGACAAAACACAGACTAGAAAAACAGAGCTGAAATTGATTAAAAGTTGAAAGAAAAAATTCAAATTGACGTTTTGATTGTACCAAATTTTTCCATAGCGCAACTTAAATGTTGCGATAATCTTGTTGTTCCTAATTCCGTCAAAATTGCTTTTTCATTCTTAGTAAGCTAGGGTAGCCAAAGAACAAACAAAGTTAACTATGTCCAACTATCAAATTTTTTTCCAGTCAACTTTATTCAATATTGAACATGGTGAAGATGAGGAAACGAATCCAATGTGTTTTGGTCGTCAATTTGCGTCTTGGATGCATGAACAACTTCTAAAGGAGGGTCTGACAGTATTGGAAGTTGTTCCCGAAGACTGGGGGTGGTGTGTTGTAGTTCAGCGCAAACCATTCTTACTTTGGATAAGCTGTGTGAACGTCCATGATTATTTTAATTCATCTGAAAATAACCCACTCCCTATTGGCAACGAAGTGGTTTGGACATCCACCATCGTCGCTGAGCAGTCACTGATAAGCAAATTATTTTACAAACAGGATACGGAGTCCACAATCAAAAAACTTTTTAATCAGGTACACAAAATTATTCAGTCTGACAGCGCAAATACTATTATCACCGAACCAAGACAATAATAATTTCTTAAAAAGATCTATAACTAAAAGATGAATTGACCCTGTGTTTAAACAAACTGAATTATTCTAAATCTTAGTTAGCAGATCAAGCACTCCCAAACCGGCCTGCCTGCCGCTGGCAAAACAGGCTGTTAATAAATATCCTCCGGTCGGTGCCTCCCAATCCAGCATCTCGCCTGCACAAAATACCCCGGGCAAATTCTGCAACATCAGCTTATCGTTTAAAGCATCAAACATCACGCCACCTGCACTGCTGATGGCTTCATCAATTGGTCTTGCTGCATGCAAGGTGAGTGGCAGCGCTTTGATCGCTGCTGCTAGCGAGGCAGGTTGTTGGAATTGTTCTGCAGTCAGGCACTCTCGCAGCAAGCCGATCTTTAAGGGATCAAGCCCGACTTTGCTTTGTAAATGACTAGAGAGCGAGCGAGATCCTCGTGGATGCATTACCTCTTGCATGATGCGTTCTGCACTTTTGCCGGGCGCAAGGTCCAGGTGCATTACGGCCTTGCCTTGGCTAGCGATACGCTTACGTAGCAGTGCTGATAAAGCATAAATCAGACTGCCCTCTACACCGCCTTCTGTCATGACAAATTGCCCTTGGCGTGCGAGTGGCGTGCCATCATCTTGAATAAAGTGCGCAACTACCGTGATGAGCGCTTGCCCGGCAAAACGCTGTCGAAAGTGTTCAGACCAGCCAACATCAAAACCACAATTGGCAGGCTGCAAAGGCGCAACGTCGATACCTCGCTGCTGTAAAGGCGCCACCCATGCACCGTCTGACCCGAGGCGTGCCCAACTACCACCACCTAATGCCAATACAACGGTATCGGCTTGTATAGTTTGCTCGCCCTCTGGCGTACTAAAACGTAGCGCAGCACCATCCCAGCCCAACCAACGATGCCGCATGTGAAAGCCAACGCCAGCAGCTCGCAAGCGATGCAACCAGGCACGCAAAAGCGGTGCGGCTTTCATATCGGTGGGAAAGACGCGACCGGAACTACCGACAAACGTAGTGACACCCAGCGCCTCTGCCCAGGCTCTTAATTCGGCAGCTCCAAAACTCGCTAACATGCCAGCTAAATATTGTTGGCGATCTCCATAGCGCGCCAGAAAAGCGTCGCTGGGTTCGGAGTGGGTGAGGTTCATCCCGCCTTTACCGGCGAGTAAAAACTTGCGCCCGACTGAGGGCATAGCATCATATACATCCACCTGCACATCCGTCTGCACATCCGTCTGAACAGTAAGCTGCGTGGCATCGCTACTAATCGCTTGCGATACCGTTTCTGCCGCCATCAAACCTGCGGGACCACCGCCAATAATGACTACCTTATGCTTGGCGGTTTTTACGCTGGTTTTTACATTGGTTCTTATGCTTGTTTGTGCACCTGTCTGCATACTGCTTCCATCTTTTATGAATCAGCACATTGTAAAGGCTAAGAACCGCAAAACAAAAAACAAAGGGTGAATGGTTTCCCACTCACCCTTTGTTTGTCATGAAGCTTACGATTACTTGCTGCTGATTTGCTGCTGATTTCTAGTGCAGCTGCTCATTCAATATCTATAGTGTTTATTTAGCCCAAATTTTTAAATACTGATTGCGATAATCATTTTCTGGGTCAAACATGTTTTTTGGACCGCCGTCATAGGCAATATTTTGATTCGTGACCAGATGTACTGGAGTGACGTAACCGCTGGGGGCGACCCCTGAAAAAGCACGATTCATTTCATCGACTAACTGCCAGCCATGTAAAGATAACGGCTCTGGCACAGTGCCAATTTGTAAGGCATTCGCCCGGATGCGCTTGAAGGCACTATTAGAACCGTCGCCTGCTGATAGTCCGATCACTTTATTTCCGCCAAGCAGAGCCGCGATACTTGGTTTTTCCAGCAAATCAAAATACACGTCATTTACACCAATAACATGCGTCCATTTAGCACCGAATTTTTTCTCTACGCTCTCAACAACTTTGGACATCTTGGTATAAGCCTCCGCTACCGGCACATCTTCTACGCTTAGCAAACGGCAATTTTCGCATTGCTTGATGACTTCAATAATCGCATTGGATTTGGCAGCCGTGTACGGACTGGACATATCTGAAAAAACGACAATCCCGGCCTTGCTATTGGACTCAACTACGCCATACAAAGCCGCAATTTGTGCCGATTCTTTGGGATTAGAAGTGATGTTGGTGAACATGCCCTCGGAGGGACCGCTCTTGACCATAGAATGCCAGCCGACGACCGGTACTTTTGCTTTGGCTGCGGCAGCTAAACCTTTAGCCTGGCTAGTCGCGTCTACACCTGCCAAAATAATGCCGTTCGGTGACATGTCCAGCGCCTGACTGACAATCGCAGCGCCCTGGTTGCATCTGCCCCTGCAATCGATATATAAAAGTTCCCAGTCAGCGCCTTTGACCGCCTCTTTAATACCATTAAAAACGCCAACGATACCCGGGTCGCTTAGATCGGCGGCGACAAAGACAATTTTCTTTTTCTTGAGTAATTTGGGACCGTCTACCGGACCTTCCCAGCGATTGTTTAATCCAGCTGCTTTTGCTACGGTGGCATTAGCACGGCTGAGGAACAGCATAGGATTTTCCTGGGCATTGGCGGCACCAATACCACTGATGGAGCAAAACGCAACAAGCAACAAGGTCAAGCACTTACTTTGAATAGCAGTCATGATTCTGGATCGGTCAAGTTGAGTAAAAAACCGGCATGCCTGAAGGTGATCTGCAGACAGTCCGCACCGCTGATGAAACTTATTTTACAAATGCGGAATGATTATTGCAGAAAATTGTCGTGCGTAAATAGAGTTTCACTACCAAGCGGTCACGGAAGAATATTAAACTGGATCACATCAACGAAACTGACTTTTATTCTTTGAAACTTATTTTTATCAGAATAAACTTTAATAATAAGTGGTTGCGGTGCGACAAAATCAGCGCTTTAGAGCAGACACAAAACTGCCCCGGCGAAGCAACCAGGAGCGGCAACTTAGCTGGGGCAGTTTTATGTCAGTCTGGAGTTCACAACTCATTGCCAGTTAACTTCTCCCGAGCCAGAGCTCTGTACTGTACGTTTAGTAGGATTGCCGTAAATTCTAGCGTCACCGCTGCCGCTGAGACGTACTTTGACTTCTTGCGTTGCCGTGATCTTTGCGTCAGAAGAGCCACTGGCATTGAGTATCGCTAGATTTGCACGTAAAGCCACGGCGTCGAGGTTGCCCGACCCACTCATTTTTGCCGTCAGTAGTTTAGTTTGACCTTTTAGATTGATGTTGCCAGACCCCATAGCGGTCAGTTCAATATTGTCACTGTTGGGTAAGACCAGATTAACATCGCCGCTGCCAACCGCATTGGCCAACACTTGCTGATAATCGCCCTCAAACTGGAGGTTGCCCGAGCCACGCAAGATGGTTTCAAACTGTCTTCCATGAAAGCCTTTGATCATGGCATCACCACTGCCCTGCATTTGCAATTTTTCTAGCGCAGGTAGCGCCATCTCTATACGCAAGGGCTGACGGATCACGATGAACATGCCACGGGTGCCGATATACAAAGTATTGCCTTCGATTCTGGTAGTCACGCGAGACAACATATTAGGTTCGCCATGTACCATCAACTCAGGTACTGCCGCTTGTTTCAGTACCAGATCAATCGGCCCGTTCATCACGATATTGACGATGGAAGCATCAACAGGTCGCACCTCGCTATTGGAGGCAGATGATGTAACTGATGCGGCTGACGAAGCTGACGAGGCTGATATCACTAGTGATACAGATGCTGCATGCGCCCGCATTACGACCGCGCTTAAGCCGATTAAAACGATGGCGAGCAACAACATGCCTAGACCTGTTTTGATGATATTTCTCATGATTTTCTCCTGCAAATAAATAAACAAATAACGTGGGCGCAAAAATTAAAATGATGTTTTAGGCTGGGATTCTTAGGCATTAGCATTAGCGTGAGCAGGCAAGCGCAGCAGCGAAATATTCCATTGCAAGTAATTTTTGAAGCCGATGAAAGTGTATTTCGTCATGAACAGACACAGCATGAATAAGGCAATGCCACCGAGCAGAAAGCCAATACCTTGCAAGACATGGTATCGATTCAAACCATTGTCAACATTGACTTGAATACCGCCTTGCTTACTCTTGCTTTCTATTGCGATGGTGCTTGCACCGAGAGTGTTGCTGGCTACAGCACTAGATGCGCTATTCGCTACAACGCTGGAGGCGCTATTGACTGGATTATTGGTAGTTGTTTTAGAACTGGTGGAAGCCAACGGCTCCACAGAATCAGACGACTCAGTATCACCATCCTCGATATTAATTCCGACCGGCGTGATATCGACGGTGACATTGTTACGACCATGGAATTTGAGATCATGGTCATCCATGATCACCACATGATGGTTGTGCGACGGCATGTCAAATTTAAAATGCTCTACGCCGGACAGACCACCTGCTGCAATCGCAATGCCAGCAACGTAGAAACTTAATGAAGTGACATAGGCTGCCACGAGCATGCTGACATACACAATCGCCGGAATAATCATAAATAAGTTAAACACCATCACGCCTAACAGAGCCACCAGCAAAGCCGCCAGATTAGCCGGGCTAGCTCGATGCTTAAACGCATCCAGGCGCGCTTTACTGCGTTGTTGCGCAGCGACCAATTGTGGCGAAGGCAAACTGGCAGCAACTTGTTCTTCGCTGCGCCCCGCCATTAAAGCGTCAATAAATTTGCTCTCGTAAGCCCACATGGTTTCTTCCACTACCGCTGTAGGTAAGCCATCCAGCGATTGCTTGAGGGCATTCATATATTCTGCTTTGTTCATTTTGTTCTCCTCTGATGCTCTGTGGGTAGTCATAACGGATTGCGTAGAGTGACTGTAAGCAATCACGCTGCATGGCGCTACCCGGATGCGACAGTACGCAAGATAGTGGGATCAGATTGCGAGAGACGGGGATAGTTGGCTAGAAAAATGAGCCGGGCAATGGGATATAAGCTGGCCGTCAGTTGAATCGAGATGCCTTTTTTTTCAGCAAAACTCTGCCATTGCGCATCAAGGACTTAAGCTGCCTGTCATTTTCTTAATTAATATACTCCCTAAGGGTATATATTAGTCCTCCATATAACCCCTGGACAATACGGCATATTTCATAAATTTGATTGGGAGTATATTGATTTCAAGCCCATTTAGACGAGCAGTCACGCTCTGCATTGTTACGCTACGGTATTAGCTTGAGCCTCATCACTTGCGCTGGATTGTAAATCTAAGCCTTCGCATCAAATCTGCAGCCTTAGAATAAATGCCATTTATACATCTACTTTTCTTTCTTTATAAAATGTCATGATAAAATTATCAACATTAATTTATTGCCATTGATTTACAACCACTAATTTATCAACATCAACAAGCCCACGTTCACGGAAATACATTTGATGGATTACCTCACCACCAGCCCCACCGCACGCTCCGGCGCACTGTCTGG
>NZ_JBEONQ010000032.1:0-52928 GCF_040544445.1 Undibacterium sp. GrIS 1.8
ATGGACAAAGGCGGCACCATCGCATTAACCGGAGGCGGCACCGCCGCTGTCGGTGACGCAATGGTACTCACCGGGATAGGAGCCGCCCCAGGCGCTGTCATTGCAGCAGGTGGCGGTGCTGTAGCCGTGGTCGGTGAAGGCGTTGGCCTGGTAGGTGGCATTGTAGAATCTACCGCCAGCTACACGTACAGCGACACCGGCGATTTACTCAGTCACACCGATGCCAATGGTGCTCAGCGCCGCTATGAATGGCGCAACCATGTTCTCGTTGCCTACACCGAACCAGATGGTGCACGTTATTGCGCAGATTATGACGCATACTCACCGTCTGGTCGGGTCACCCGCTCGTATGCCGCCATTGACGGACGTGGCCTGCACTTTGTCTACAATGACCACGCCTGTGCTACCCGAGTTACTGATGAATTAGGTCGCAGCACTCTTTACGAATACGATGCCCGCAAAGACATCATCGCCACCACCGGTCCCGATGGCATACGGGTAGCAACCCCATTCGATAGCAATGGCCACCCGCGTGGCAGTATTGATCCCTTAGGGCGACAAAGCTTCTTCCAATTCGACCGGCGCGGTAATCTCACGACCCTGGTTGATGCCGCTGGTGCGCGCACGTCGATTGACTACAACCCTCTTGATTTGCCAGTAAAACTTACCGATGCGTTGCAGCACATATGGCGTCGCGATTATGATCCGCGCGGCAATCTCGCCAAAGTCACCGATCCCTTAGAACAAAGTATCTGCTATTCCTATGATAGCCACGGACAACCCGTGACAATCACTGATGCCCGTGGCGGCAACAAACAACTGCAATGGGATGCAGCTGGTAATCTGATCGCTTATACCGATTGCTCAGGTCATACCACCCGCTTTACTTATGACATGCTCGGGCGTTTGCTTAGCCGCGTCGATGCGCTAGGCCATACCACGTATTACTGTTGGGATGCGGTCGGACGCTTGAGTAGCATGACTGAACCGAGCAGCAACAACGACAAAAATAACAACGAAGATAACAATCAGACCAAACATTACTATCAATGGAGTGCAGAAGGCCGCTTGCTCAGTTACACCGATCCATTGGGTGCCACAACCACCTACCACTACAACCGCCACGGTGAGCCCATCCAGCGTAGCGATGCCAACGGCAACACACTCGACTACGCCTACGATGCGGTTGGGCGCTTAATTCGCCTCACCAATGAGAACGGCGACAGCACCTATTTTAGTTACGACATCGCCGACCAGCTCACCGATGAAACCGGCTTTGATGGCCGCCACCAACGCTATTGCTACAACGCCGCAGGTGAACTCACGCATCTGATCGAGGCTGGTGGTAGCCAATTCGGTCCAGGCAAAGTCACCCGCTTCGAGCGCGATGCAATTGGCCGTCTTGTCGCCAAACATGCCGAAGACGACACCAGCTGCCAGGCACAATTTACCTACGATACCCTGGGGCGATTAACCAATGCCAATAACCCAGCAGCCCAACTCGCCTTTGCCTACGACCCGCTAGGGCAGTTACTCACTGAAAGCCAAACTCTGGTCAATGGCAGTACAAAAATACTCAAGCACGGCTACGATGAACTAGGCAACCGTATTCAAAGCACCTTGCCAGATCAACGCAGTCTGCACTGGTTGTTTTACGGCTCCGGCCATCTGCATCAAATCAATCTGGCGCAACCACACCAACACACCCAGCACCAGGTCATTGCGGATATGGAGCGCGATGCTTTACACCGTGAAGTAAAGCGCAGTCAGGGCAGCTTAGAAAGTCGTTACGACTACGATCCTATGGGGCGTCTGACACGACATAAGGCCGGGCAAGCCAAGGCGAATCCAATCGTTACCAGCATGAGCTACAGTACTACACGTGATGCCAGTGTTGAGATAGAGCGTAGTTATCGTTATGATGCCGCTGGCAATTTGACTAATCAGATTGATGCCCTACGTGGCAAGCAAAACTATCAATATGACCCTACTGGACGCATTCTTGCGGCGACTGGTCGCTTGAATGAAGCCTTTGCTTTTGATCCAGCGGGTAATATACAAACTACTCAGTCAGGCCGTGCGGCGGCAAAGGTCAAAGGCAATCGCCTCAGCGTGTATCAAGACCTGCGCTTTGAATACGACCTCCACGGCAATGTCATCAACCGTAAGAAAGGTGCGCATGAAGAAGCGCAGTTCACATGGAATGGCGACCATCAATTACAAAACGCAACAGTCACGCGCCACGGTGTAACGCAGACCACCAGTTATGAATACGACGCACTAGGCAGACGTACCAAGAAAACAGATGCCTTTGGTGCCACTGAGTATTTGTGGGATGGCGATCTGATGATACACAGCCAGCGCGGTAACAAGGCTTCACTATTCGTGTTTGAGCCAAACAGCTTCGTACCGTTGGCGACCATCCAGGACGACAACATCTACTGGTACCAATGCGATCAAATCGGCGCGCCACAAGAACTGACTGATGAAGAAGGCAAGATCATCTGGGCGGCCGATTACAAGGTCTGGGGTGAGGCGAGATTGCGCGATGTGTCACTGAAGACGGGGACGGATAATTGGTCATCGTCATCGAACTATAACTGGCAAACATCAACAAAACCTACGCCAGTTATTGATCAGCCATTCCGGTTTCAGGGGCAGCAGTTTGATGAAGAGACTGGGCTGCATTACAATCGGTTTCGATATTATGATCCGGCGGTGGGGCGGTTTGTTTCTGAAGATCCTATTGGTTTAATGGGGGGTAATAATCTTTTTTCTTATGGACAGAACTCTATTGAATGGATTGATCCATTGGGATTGGCTGGGCGACGAGTTCTTACTGGAAATGACAAATCAGGTCGACCTTTAAGTAGCGATAAATATAGTGTTTGGACTCAAACAACTATTCCATGCAATCTTTTGAGCGGAACACGAGGTGATCATTTTAAAGATGCCAACCAGCAACTTCATCAAATGATTTTAGAAAGCCCAGAATTTGGAAATAGTCTTGGAAAAGATGTTGTTGCGCACGTGAAGCCTGGGGCTAGGGGCGCATATAGTGATAAGAGCCCTCCTGGGTTATCGTGGCATCATAATAACGATGATCCAACAAAAATGGAGCTAGTACCGCGTGCTCAGCATCAAGCGCCAGGCGAAGTGCAAAAATCCTTACATCCTGATCAAGGTGGCGGATTTAAGAAACTTAATTGTTCTTAATTTAGGAGAAGCAAATGAATCACACAATTTCAATTAAAGACATTCTTACCAATCCAGAAAATTTTGACGGTTGGTTATATTTGCCAACAGGAGATCTTGCATTAGGCACAAATTGCTTTGTTTTGAAGCAGAATTTGGATGCCGATCCTGATTGGAATGAACAACTAAAACATCAATTAATTGTTCAAGGTTGGAAACCAATAATTCCAAATGAAGAGGTTGAAGACGTAATTGAAAACACAAAAGCTCAAATCGATAATCCCACATTAGAACAATTATTTAAAGCATTTGTATTTTATTGTGAAAATGATGCATTTATGGAGTGGGATAATGAGTAATGCATTTCTGTGAGGCGCTTAGTGATGGCACTGTGAGAAATACACTCAAATTGTCACCGCTCTTCCTTTTTCGTTAAGCAACAAATAGCGCAATTTAGATTTTAATCAACGAACTAGGCCAACACGCAATTCCCATGAGGCTTGAACGCTAGACCGGCTCAAGACCGTAAGCCGTATTGCAATACGCAGCATGGAATCGTTGAGAAATTCTTAGTTGTTAAAAAACGGCAGTGTATTTGAAACCCTGTTTCTTCCGCCGACCAACTTACCGACGAAACCGGCTTTGATGGCCGCCACCAACGCTATTGCTATAACGCCGCAGGTGAACTCACGCATCTGATCGAGGCTGGTGGTAGCCAATTCGGTCCAGGCAAAGTCACCCGCTTCGAGCGCGATGCAATTGGCCGTCTTGTCGCCAAACATGCCGAAGACGACACCAGCTGCCAGGCACAATTTACCTACGATACCCTGGGGCGATTAACCAATGCCAATAACCCAGCAGCCCAACTCGCCTTTGCCTACGACCCGCTAGGGCAGTTACTCACTGAAAGCCAAACTCTGGTCAATGGCAGTACAAAAATACTCAAGCACGGCTACGATGAACTAGGCAACCGTATTCAAAGCACCTTGCCAGATCAACGCAGTCTGCACTGGTTGTTTTACGGCTCCGGCCATCTGCATCAAATCAATCTGGCGCAACCACACCAACACACCCAGCACCAGGTCATTGCGGATATGGAGCGCGATGCTTTACACCGTGAAGTAAAGCGCAGTCAGGGCAGCTTAGAAAGTCGTTACGACTACGATCCTATGGGGCGTCTGACACGACATAAGGCCGGGCAAGCCAAGGCGAATCCAATCGTTACCAGCATGAGCTACAGTACTACACGTGATGCCAGTGTTGAGATAGAGCGTAGTTATCGTTATGATGCCGCTGGCAATTTGACTAATCAGATTGATGCCCTACGTGGCAAGCAAAACTATCAATATGACCCTACTGGACGCATTCTTGCGGCGACTGGTCGCTTGAATGAAGCCTTTGCTTTTGATCCAGCGGGTAATATACAAACTACTCAGTCAGGCCGTGCGGCGGCAAAGGTCAAAGGCAATCGCCTCAGCGTGTATCAAGACCTGCGCTTTGAATACGACCTCCACGGCAATGTCATCAACCGTAAGAAAGGTGCGCATGAAGAAGCGCAGTTCACATGGAATGGCGACCATCAATTACAAAACGCAACAGTCACGCGCCACGGTGTAACGCAGACCACCAGTTATGAATACGACGCACTAGGCAGACGTACCAAGAAAACAGATGCCTTTGGTGCCACTGAGTATTTGTGGGATGGCGATCTGATGATACACAGCCAGCGCGGTAACAAGGCTTCACTATTCGTGTTTGAGCCAAACAGCTTCGTACCGTTGGCGACCATCCAGGACGACAACATCTACTGGTACCAATGCGATCAAATCGGCGCGCCACAAGAACTGACTGATGAAGAAGGCAAGATCATCTGGGCGGCCGATTACAAGGTCTGGGGTGAGGCGAGATTGCGCGATGTGTCACTGAAGACGGGGACGGATAATTGGTCATCGTCATCGAACTATAACTGGCAAACATCAACAAAACCTACGCCAGTTATTGATCAGCCATTCCGGTTTCAGGGTCAGCAGTTTGATGAAGAGACTGGGCTGCATTACAATCGGTTTCGATATTATGATCCCGCGGTGGGACGGTTTGTTTCTGAGGATCCTATTGGATTAGCGGGCGGTACCAACCAGTTTGCTTATGCGCCCAATCCGATTGGGTGGTTAGACCCTTATGGACTTGCATGCAATCCGGCGAAAGCGACACACATCACTTATACCGGCATGAAAGACGGCAAGCCTTATGTTGGCTATGCAAGTATGCCTGGAAAACAGTCGGCGGAAGCTGTTCTTCGTTATCGATACAACGGTAATTTTAGCGTGTTTGACGCAGGAGCCGCGCCTGAACCTATCTATAGTGGGTATGGTCAGGCCGGAAAAGATACTGCTCGCGGACTGGAACAACGTACGTTCGAAAAGATGGGCGGATTGGATAAAACATCCAATAAGCAAAATCCTGTAGGAAAGAATAATAAACGCCGCAAGAAATATCTCAAGGCTAATGATCAGCACAACAAGTGCTCTTGCTATACAGGTAAAGCCAGCGATGACGATTGTGATTAAAGATAATTTAAGGAAAAATATAAAATGCGAGCTTTTTGGAAAAAGGATGGAGTTGTTTGTTTAAAATTAAAAGAGAATCTTTACACGCTTGCTCAGATGGTTGATGAAAGTGCATATATGCGTTTTTATGCAATCAGCAATCATGAAGATGTGTGGGGAAAAATTGATTTGAATACAGTAGCGCCACTATTCTGTGTATCTGTGGGTAATGCATTGATCCAACATCTAGGTGTGCGCCGTGTGCCTGATAAGGAAGTGATCCCTAGTCATGCACCTTTTGAGCGGTATTTCATCAAGCCAAATATTAATTATGAGGGGCCTTTCGTTTACCTTGGCGGCAAGTTAATTGATAAAGGCGAAAATGCGCAAGAAGACATGACCCGCGCCCCGGTAAAAATTTCTGATTTAAGCGTCAGCAAGCATCTTGATGTAATTCATCAACATGAACTAACGCCTATGTGGGGTGATAAAGATTCTGCGGCACGGTTGATTCATTTTTTTGAAACCGGGGAGAATTTCAACGGATTAAAGGAGGCAGTTTTTCCTGAGTTAGAAAAAATTGATCATCATGTAAATCGCGATACGGAAACCTATCGCGCCATCAAAAAAATTTATGCCACCAAACCGTAATTTGTTCGAGATAAATTTTAAAAACACCTAGCCCATCACGCAATTCCTATGCGCTCTATAAGCCAGATAGACTCAAAACCCGCATGTATAAAGCGTGACAGGACATGCCTATTTTAAATTTTCCATCACATGTAAAAAAGGTGCGCATGAAGAAGTGCAGTTCAAATGGAACGCCGACCATCAATTACAAAACGCAACAGTCATGCGCCACGGTGTAACGCAGACCACCAGTTATGAATACGACGCATTAGGCAGACGTACCAAGAAAACAGATGCCTTCGGTGCCACCGAATATTTGTGGGATGGCGATCTGATGATCCATAGTCAGCGTGGCAACAAGGCTTCACTATTCGTGTTTGAGCCAAACAGCTTCGTACCGTTGGCAACCATCCAGGACGACAACATCTACTGGTACCAATGCGATCAAATCGGCGCGCCACAAGAGCTGACTGATGAAGAAGGCAAGATCATGTGGGCTGCCGATTACAAGGTCTGGGGTGAGGCGAAAGTGCGCGATGTAGCGCTGAAGACAGGGACAGATAATCGCTCTTATGCGTCGACCAATGTGTGGCAAGCATCAACAAAAATGATGCCCGTAATCGATCAGCCGTTCCGGTTTCAGGGGCAGCAGTTTGATGAAGAGACTGGCCTGCATTACAATCGGTTTCGGTACTATGATCCTGGAGTTGGGCGGTTTGCTGGACAAGATCCTATTGGCTTGGCTGGCGGGACGAATCTATTTGCTTATGCGCCGAATCCGATTGGGTGGGTCGATCCATTCGGATTGGCTCCTAAACCACCATCAATATTTGCACTTAAAGATGGTGCTGGTGCGTCGCCTTCAGATATCACCGCCAGCAAAATTGGTGGAGGAACTCGCGTTGGTCAACAGGCATGTAGAGACAAACTACTAAAAGATGCCAAAAATAATAACGGTGGAATATACAAATGTTGGCGATGCGGTCATACAAGTAAAAATGCATCGGATATGCATCTGGGTCACAAAAATGTACCAACATCAAAAGGTGGAAATCTTGCAGATGTAAATGTTGATACAGAAGGTGCATCTTGTAACTTAAGTGCTGGGAACAGTGGGTATGTAAAAGAAGGGATGTCTTGTTTAGAAAGGGGAAGCTGTGGTGCACCATATGGAAGATAAAGAAAAAATTCTCATTCATGTTTATGCAGGGGAATCCAATAATTTACCTGTTTTTGAAGAACTGCCGGCATACAATTTGGGGGGCAATATTTATGAATTATTATCATCCCCTGGTTTAGCACTGAATTTAGCTAAAAGCGATGTTGTTGAAATAGTCGACACAAAACAACCAGTAAAGGTTTTGAAAAGAGGCGGTAATTTCTGCATACAGATATATTCGGATAATATTTCAGATCAGGATCTAAGCCACCTTGAAAAAGATGTTGCACACGTTCTTAGTGGTACTGTCGATGGAGTTTATATGGGCAACTTATCATTGACAGTGCCTTCATCTGCTGGAATTGAAAACATTAATGTTTTCTTTGATTCATTCACAAAAAAAACAGGCGTTCAATGGTACTTCGGCAATGTCTATGAAAATTTTGAAGATATACAAGATGAAACCCTTTTAAATTGGTGGTTGTAAAATTTTTTACTATTCTTTGCCTTTGACCCGGCTGGTAACATACAAACAGCGCAACCTGGCCGTGCAGCAGTTATGGTCAGAGGCAATCGCCTCAAGGTATTTCAAGACCTGAGCTTTGAATACGATCTTCATGGCAATGTCATCAACCGCAAAAAAGGCGCGCATGAAGAGGCGCAGTTCATATGGAACGCCGACCATCAATTACAAAACGCAACAGTCACGCGCCACGGCGTGACGCAAACCACCAATTATGAATACGATGCATTAGGCAGACGTACCAAGAAAACAGATGCCTTTGGTGCCACCGAATATTTGTGGGATGGCGATCTGATGATACACAGCCAGCGCGGTAACAAGGCTTCACTATTCGTGTTTGAGCCAAACAGCTTCGTACCGTTGGCAACCATCCAGGACGACAACATCTACTGGTATCAATGTGATCAAATCGGTGCTCCGCAAGAACTGACTGATGAAGAAGGCAAGATCGTCTGGGCGGCAGATTACAAGGTCTGGGGTGAGGCGAAAGTGCGAGACGTATCGCTTAGGACTGGGACGGACAATTTGTCTTATGCGTCAAGTCATGCGTGGAAAACATCAACAAAAGCTACGCCTGTTATCGATCAGCCGTTCCGGTTTCAGGGTCAGCAGTTTGATGAAGAGACTGGGCTGCATTACAATCGATTTCGATACTATGATCCGGCGGTGGGGCGGTTTGTTTCAGAAGATCCGATTGGATTGCAAGGCGGTATAAATTCGTTTCTTTATGCAGAAAATTCGCTGAATCACATAGATCCATTTGGACTGAGTAGTGCTCGACTCGACAAAGCCCTTGGTGGAAAAAAGAAAGACTGTCATGAGGCCCATCATTTAATTCCTGAAGAAGTAATGGGTGATCCTCAATACAAATCCATGTTCGATAAATTAAAAAATATGGGCTTTGATCCAGATGGTGCGGGTAACGGAATTTTACTTCCCGACAATTCGAACTTGGCCAAGCAAACTGGTTTACCAGGGCATTGGAGTAATCACGCGCAGTATTCTGCGTCTGTAAAAGGTGAAGTTGATACTCTATTCCGAGAATGGAAGGCGGGTCGTGTCTCGAACACTAGTCTCGCCCTTGGAGTTAAAGATATTCAAGGTAGAGCAAAAAACAATATTCAAACTGGCAAAGTAAAGTTAAACGCAAAATGTCGATTAATGTAGAAGGTAGAGCTATGAACTATTATGTTATTGAATATTTGGGTGGCGATCGTGGCTGTCCTGATTATCTCAAAGGCACCTTAAATAAGGATTTTCAGTGGGAAGCATACGATCCTGATGTGGATAAATTCGTGATTGATGCAGAATATGAATTTAGGGCGAAACACACTGCCATCGATTTAGACTTCTGGGACGGACTATTGTGTTCTGAAAATTTCACTGCGCTATGCAGAGAATTTGGACTTGAGATGCGTTTGATTCCTGTAAAAATTATTCAGTCAAACAAAATTGAAACGCAAAAGAAATATTTTTACGTGCTTGTAAAAGACTACCTGTCAATCCTTGATGTTGAACAATCTAATTTTCGAATAGATCTCGATATGGAAACTAGTCAGCCAGTCTATGACAGATTTTTTCCCGACCAAGTTAGGTACGAAGCGATTTACAAATTTATTGTTGATTCAAAAAAAGTTGGTAGTGCCGGAATTTTTAAGTGTTTAGATATCGGCGCAAAATTTGTTTGCAATCAATTATTCAAGGATGCGTGCAATAACAGAAAACTATTGGGATTAAAATTTACGCCGATTGATGAAAGTTTTCAGGTTATTCCATTCTGGCTAAAAGACGAATAAAAAATATAGAGCCAAATATTTTTGTCTTCCTCTGAGTCAGGGGGTGTAAGCCGGAACCCCAGAAAATTCCGTCGAAAAGCGTCAGGGGCGATTTGATGCCTGGGCGCAATGGAACAGTGAACCGACTTAAGAATTTTGAAGTGTCGACAAGGGGGGCCTGTCATTTTCAGAAGACGACTGCACGCGAGTTCAGAAGCGGACTGCACTAACGGTTCCGCGTACTTGGTGAGGTCAGGGTGCGAGCAGGCCCGTTCACACCGGAACCGTTATGGACGTAGTTCGCCTGATTGCCGGTTGAATGCGGTGCCCAAGGGCTGAAACTAACCAAAGCCGACCACGGTGACCAGAGCAAGCGGACACCCCCAATCCCGAATCCAGTTACCGCCGGTTCGCGAACTCCGGAGACACGGAGGCAACTACCTCGCGGAAAGCGCCGCCGTTGACGCTCTCGAAAAATGACGCAATCCATCGTTGGCTATCTGGTGCCCACTCCAGCAAGTTATACGAGAGGGGCGAGCCTTCAGCCCCAAGAGAACTACCGCAGCCAATCGAAGTGAGCGGCATGCGATCTGACCCGCATTCGACCTCGCGCTCGACGTAGCGGGCCTTGTGCTTGTGACCGTGAAGAATCGTCTTCACCCTCCAGTCGAGGCACCATCGATGCAGGTCTTTGGCGTCGACCATCTCAAGGAAGGCCTCGTCCCTGAGACCGACAACGTTGAGCGCTCGTTGCACCCAGGTCTCAGGCGGCACATCGAAGGAGAACGGGTGGTGGTGCACCAACACGATCGGCAGGAAGTCCTTGAGTTCCGGCCTGGCCGCCGTGAGCGTTCGGTATTCGGCGCCGATCTGCCTAAACTGAGACTGCGTGATCTTCCCGCGAGCGAAGCTCCCCTTCACCGACGAGTTGAAACAGATGAATACCATCTGGCACTGTTCATCGACAACGATCTTGGTGGAACCGATCAACGCAACCTGCTTGTAATTGTCGCCGAACAGGCCAATCATTCGTTGGTCGTGATTGCCGGTGATCGAGATTGGCTCTCGGCCGCCTGCCAAGTGGGTGATGTTCTGCTTGAATCCCGCGAACATCGCTGCATAGTTCTGGTTGGGCGTGTCGAACAGGTCGCCGGTGATGACTACCCTATCTACTGACTTGACGATGTCGCGAAGTTCGGCGTCGAGCAGCGGCTGGTTCTCGGTCGCATCGCTGGTGCCGAAGTGCAGGTCGCTGAGGTGCAGCAGCCGCCGATAGTTGCTGGGCTTGTTTGACGCCCAGCGCCGAAGTACGGCATCGAATCCGCCGCTGCCTCGGTAGCCCGGGAACGGCCCTCGGCGATGCCTGCCCTCATGCATGCCATTCTCAAGCTCACGCATGAGTTCTGGGACGCTTTCCAAGCGAGCGAAGGCGCTCGCACCATTGGCGGTCCAGAACACGATGCCAGGCCAATCCGCAGCTGCATGCAGCGCAACCGAGAACGCCGCGATTGGGTCGAGGACTTCGAAGTTCCGATCCGTCATGTCCTGCTCGGGAATCAGCACAAGCAGTTGGCCATACATGGGCGCGCTTGCGATCTGCTTGGCTGTCTCCCGCAACCGGTCACCGGCGCCGACGGCAAGCGCGAATAGCGCGTAGTCGGAAAGTTCGGACCGCAACTCTTCCAGGACACGCTCGACGACGAGGCCAGGCAACGTTTCTCTGTCACCGAAATCGTGTGTCTCCCGTAGCCGTGAGGCGGCTCGCGATGCAACTTCAGCGATCTCTTCCGGCCAGGACTCGAAGGCCGGCTCAGAAATGAGATAGCGCCTCGCGTCGTATGTCAGCGCTTCGAGAAACTCAATTAGGTCGCCACGGCGAACCCGTGGCGCACCTTGGGACCTGGAGGTCACGAACGCCATGATGTTAGCGTGATTAAGTCTAAAGATTGCGCCCATGGTCGTTCCCTTTCCCGAGAATTTGCTTGATTGTACGCATTCATTACTACATCAGGTTCGAGCAAGCAGCTTCGCACCATCTAGCCGTAAATCCTTTTGGTGAGACGTGTCGGTATAACATTTATCTTGTATTCCGTGTTCCTGGCACAAATCGCCAACCTTGATTTCTGGCTACCCATCGCCGCCGTGTATAGACGCAATTTGGCGGCGGTTACCTTGAACGGCCGACCTCCTATCCTACCTCAATAAAATGTGGGAACAGCCTGCCAGAATCAAAGGCAAATCCCAGCAGGCCGAGTCCATTATTGACCAAAAATGGACGACTTACCGAAACCGAAATTCAGGTTGGCAAGCAGGGAGTTTTTGCTATCCTTCCCGCTATCCCGGGCTCCCCCCAAGGTCAGATAAGAGCCTTCGGCAATTCTGTATTCCAGACCTAAGACATAACGGGTGGAGTCAGGTACGGCCGTTGCATCGTTCCGCGTTTTGGAATACTCAGCAATGCCGGTTGTGTCGCAATAAGCGAATCTGGTAAAGTTTGATATGGACGATTTTCGTAAAAGCCTCATCAAAAGCACTCTCCGTAAGGTTCTTAAACGACTGCATTATCCGTTGGAAGTCATGATGCTTTGTGTACGCTGGTACGTGGCATACCCATTGAGTTTTCGTCATATCGAAGAAATGATGGGAGAACGCGGCGTTGTCGTTGATCACGCCACGTTACATCGCTGGGCTGTGAAGATATTGCCTTTGCTGGCTAAGATATTTCGTTCACGTAAGCGTTCCGTAGGTCGGAGTTGGCGCATGGATGAGACGTATATCAAGGTGAAGGGCCAATGGAAATATCTCTACCGCGCCGTGGATAAGCAGGGCATGACCGTGGACTTCTTGCTGACAGCCAAACGCGACATGGCTGCGGCAAAGCGCTTTTTTAACAAAGCGATGGGAGCGAACGGTGATCCTGACAAGGTCGCAATGGATAAGAGCGGAGCCAACAAGGC
Source organism: Undibacterium sp. GrIS 1.8 (assembly GCF_040544445.1). Lineage (NCBI taxonomy): Bacteria > Pseudomonadati > Pseudomonadota > Betaproteobacteria > Burkholderiales > Oxalobacteraceae > Undibacterium > Undibacterium sp. GrIS 1.8. The sequence continues at coordinate 12,786 of NZ_JBEONQ010000032.1, forward strand.
TGCCATTGATGCGATCAATATTGGCCGCGTTCAGCCTATCGTTGTGCGCCAGGTCAAGTATCTCAACAACATCGTCGAGCAGGACCACCGCGGCATCAAGCGGATAACCAAACCGATGCTTAACTTCAAATCTTTTCGATCGGCCAGCGCAGTGCTCGCTGGTGTCGAGCTCATGCACATGATTCGAAAAGGTTAGTTTGACACCGATGGTCTTGCGGACCTGTCATTTGCGCAACAATTCTATGCCCTGGTAGGACAGGTCCGTCCAGCGTAAAGGTACACCCTCGTCGTGTCGGCAAAAGCTGGTCTCAGCTAAATAACGCGACAGAACCTAAAATACTCTGATATGTCTCATAAGACAGATGCAGTTACCTGGTGGAACGAAACTGGTAGACAATTTGGAGCAAAGTCATCTGAAGTGAGAGCATGGATGCTTGATTCAAAAAATTATGTGTTAGATCATCTGTCTATTAATAGATCTCTTGGCGCAAAGCTCGGAGAAACATATTTACCACCTTTGAAATGAGACTTTTATGAAATCGGTCAATGACGAAATAATGCAGCAGATGAGAGAGCTAGGCGCCAAAGTGCGTGAGGCGCTTAAGATTGGTAATGCAGAAGAAGCGCAATCATTGCTTGAGCAAGGCTGGCGTTTGATTCCTGAACCAAAATCTGAATATGACATCAGCATTTCTAAGGTCTTGGCGTCAATTCGATTAATGGCTCAATCTGGAAAGCCATCGCTAGCTTTTAAATGGATAGACGAACTTAAATATCTTCCAATTTCAACGATAGATGCAGAACCAGACCTTCTTATCGGAATGACGTTCTTTGAGCTGCATGATGAAGACAAAGCTTTTTTACATCTACAGCGAGCAAATAAACTTTCCAAAGGCCGTTGCTTTCAAGATGAAGATAAGAAATATCTGGAATTTTACAAAAAACGAGTTGCGGGAAATTAAATGGAACTTCCAGAAAAAATTGGTACTGAGATTGATGACTTGTCTGAAGAAGGTAATGAATTATGCGATCAGTCTAAATACGAAGACGCGATTCTAAAATGGTCTTCAGCAATAGACTTGTTGCCAGAGCCCCGTGAAGATTGGGATGCCTACACCTGGTTATTGGTGTCGATTGGCGATGCGCAATACCAACTCAATCAACTAGATGCTGCACGAAACAGCTTTTATGACGCACTTAACGGGTCTGATGGACAAGCGAATCCATTTGTTCACTACCGCCTTGGGCAATGTGAAATCAAAATAGGAAATGAGGACAGTGGAATTTCTCACTTATTAAAGGCATATATGCTGGATGGAGATGAGATATTTTCTGGTGAGATCGATGGACATTTATATCTTCAAAAACTCAAAGACAAGCGACTAATCCCGTAACGTCCAACTACCCTCTGATTTTTAACCACAGGCAATAGAAAATTTTATGATCAAAAGACCTCTATCAGTCTGGCTAGTGCAAATTCTGTTAACGATTGCCTTTTTTGTTTTTGTCTCTTCCTTGATGGTTTGGACAACGTAGTCATTTGCTGAACTTTGGGGATCGTCTAGGCCGCCAACAGAGGTAATACTGTTTTTGATCGAGTTCGCTTTTAAATTTACCTTATGCGGTTATGTTGCGTACGCTGTTTTTGCTATTACTAAGGTTTGGAAAAATAGTCGAATAATTGGACTGATCGCACTTGGTATCTTATTTGCGTTGACTGTTTTTAGTAAATTCAATGCACTCCCTATAGGTCATGGTTTGCCAAGATATGAATTGACCTCCCCTGCACAACGTGGAGGTGCATTTCTTGGGAATATATTTATGTTGATTTGTTTCTGGATTTTATTTTTCCGCTTTGGTTTTTCGAAGAAGGTACGTCAATTTCTTGACCAATCTTCCAATTAAAATGATTTATGCATAACTCAATAATTCTGAGCGTATCAACACGCGGTCTTGCGCGAGGAGATTGTCGCCAAAGCTACCTCCTAGATGATGCCGTAGTCGTAGAGATCATCTGGCGGCCAGAGTTACGCGGTATTGACCGAGTCTGGGTTGTATGTATGGGACGAGAAATATCGTAAAGCACTTTTTCTACAACAGTTGAAGCAAGAATTTTTAAATATCGTAATTGAAGAAATAAAGCTATGAAACACCTGTTAGACCATGAAGCCGAAGAGTTTCAATACAATCCGAATCACTTGTTCGATACTTTGATTAAACAATTGCATTTAAAAAATGATGCTGCCTTATCGCAAGAGTTAGGCGTGTCGGCACCGATTATTAGCAAAATTCGTCATCGACGCCTGCCTGTGGGATCATCACTACTAATCCGCATGCATGAAGTCAGCGGATTGAGTATCAAGGAACTACGATGTCTCATGGGAGATACGCATAAGAAATTTTGGATTGGTCATCAACGAACGATGCTCAAGTAGTTGCTCTTTTGTTCAAAGGTGCAATAGCTAAAAGCAGATGCGATATTTTCGGCGGAGGCCGCTGGTTACTCGTATTCAGTATCTCGGAGTAACCGCTAGAAATAGGATGCATTTTCAGCGAATTAGCGCATTTAATTTTTCATATTAACGTCATAATTTTCTATATCAAATCGGTGTTTTTCGAGTTCGACAATGAGATCCTGCAAACATGCGGCTTCATTTTTAGGACCGCTTATGTTTCAAGCTCTGCCTCACAAACTGTGTCACTACTAACTTAACTTCTTCCCACATGAAATTCATTGCCATAGCGCTTACTCTAGTTACAGCAAATATCTTCGCAGCACCGCTGCCAGAATGCGATCTCTCTGGCGCTACAGCAGTACAGAATTTTCAGTCCAGTCCTCAGCTCATAGGGCAACCTGAATTTATCCGTAAACTAACCAACACATCTGTAAGAACAATATCCAAGAAAATTGTCGCCAAGGGCGACGCAATATTGGTTTCCGACCTTGAATTGATTCAGAGAGATGTTTCGTTAAGTACGCAGCAACCATTCAAGTACTCAGCAAATTTGCTCGCTGTCAGCTTCTCATATAACCCCACATCTGCGCAAACGGCGCTCTATCGGTTCAAAGCCAATAGTGGCGATATCTACCATGTCCTTATGTATAAACAAGATGCTGTTTTTGTTCGCGAAGACGGGATGCTATGCGACAGAGTTGTGCGGTATTCGTCAGATAGCTCTTCGATCGTTGCTTACACCTATCAAACCTATCCTGAGGATGTCAAATTTACCTTTGGCAAGGCTGACCATAGCTGGGGTGTTGGGAGTTTGAGAATCATCTATAACGGCGTGACTTCGGGCTCTATACAATTTCAAGAAGTTTGGATTCAAGACGGAAAGATTCTAAGTACGACGGCTCACCAGCTTGACCAGTTCACAAAGGATGTAAGAATCGCCGGTTTTCCGATCCGCGTCGATAGTGTCACCGGTGACTCTGCCGCCATATCACTTGATGCCGCAGATGAGCTTTCTGTTTCGCTTGGGGACGCGAGGTTAATTTCACGCTATCTGAAAAAGTGATGTCCAATGATCTTTACACCAGTTTGCAAATTCATTGCTATCAAATTAGCTTCCATGATTAAAATGAATCATCACCGATTGTTTTGGCTTGCTGCGCCACATAGCAATCATCAATGCATCCAGAATAATATCGGTTGTCATCCTCGGTTTCATTGACCGTCCTACGACTGCGCGTGAATAAAGATCAATAATGACAGCAAGATAGAGCTAGCCTTCGTGTGTCCTAATATAGGTAATGTCTGTTACCCAGGCAGTGTTAGACTGGTCGATATTGAGTCGGCATAACTCCTGTTAATTGGGATGCGGACAAAAACTTGGACTGATTTATGCCATTAATCCGAGACTCTCGCGGTATTCGATAGGACTGAGAGAACCTAGGAAGATTTTAATCCGATTTTCGTTGTACCAGCGGATGTAGGAGTCGAGCGCCTCAATGAACTGCTCAATGGTCGTAGCCCGCCAGTCCCGATGATAGAACATTTCCGTTTTCAGCCTCCCGAAGAAGCCTTCACATGCCGCATTATCGGGCGAACACCCTTTGCGCGACATTGAGCGAATCAGCTTCGCATTGCCGATACGCGATAGCCACCCAGGCCAGCGATAGTGGGCGCCGCGATCAGAGTGGACGACGGGCCTGTCGTTTCTATTGGCAACCGTCTCTACGGCCGCATCCAACATCGTATTGACAAGCTCTGCGTCCGGACGCGTGCCGATTGACCAACTGATGATCAGACCGTCGAAACAATCGATCATCGGCGATAGATACACTTTGCCGGCCGGGATTTGGAACTCCGTGATGTCGGTGAGCAAAAATTCAGCATCTAATAGCATGCCACTAAGAGAAAATTTACTTATGGTAATAATATAAATGATTTATTAACCTACAAACAAGAGCATGATGTAAATACAAAACGACTAGTATTCTTTGGTTATGCTATTCAATTTTTCATACACCACAGCGTTGTAGTTTGGCAACAGAAAAGACGCTTATACTTTTGTTGGTATTTTTCATGGTACTTCATCACTAATTTTTATCTAAACTTAATGGCAGCAACGATTTTAAGGCACCATAGGATTCCTGTCGGTGCACCATTCGAACCAGTTCTTGGTTCAAATTCAACTATCAATTTTGCTTAAATTTGCTTATATCGGCTGGTATGCGCCGATAGTCACTGCTATCAAACCTCATTTTTCTTCTTTAAATCAACGGGTTAAGTTTATTAATAACTTATTACCCAGATATTCGTCATTCTAAGCCGGCAATACAAGTTCGATTTCTATACCGTACACCCTTTTGCTTTTGTCCTGCCGCAACTGATTGTTGTCATTTTTGAATGCTCCGACAGCGGATCACTGTCACGAAATCAAGTGATTTTTTTCATTTGAATATGCCAACTTGCTTACTTGCCTGCATATCTGCCTGTTCTATAGTTTTTATATTATTATCGTAATGAATAATATTGATCAGTAATTAGAAGGAAGCATCATGAAAGTTAGCAGAGAACAGGCCGAGAAAAATCGTGAGCGGGTCGTTGATACTGCCGCCAAACTGTTTCGTGAGCATGGCTATAACGGTATCGGTGTGGCCGATCTGATGAAAGCTGCCGGTCTGACTAATGGCGCGTTCTATGGCAATTTCAACTCAAAAGAAGATTTGATGGTGGAGGCCTGTGCGCGTACTTTTGAGAATTCTGCCAGCTCATGGGCTAGGCTTGCAGCCAAACATCCTGATGCACCGTTCGAGGCAATCACGGCCTCTTATCTATCACCTAAGCATCGTGACAATCCGGGTGCTGGTTGCGCAGTGGTCGCTCTTGGCCCTGAGGTGGCACGACTTTCTTCGGGAGTGCGTGATGCATTGACTGACGGCGTGCGTCAGCAGCTTGATCAACTGACTGTACTGGCAGAAGCAGAGTCATCGCAAGAAAAGCGTGATGCGGTCTTAGTCGCATATGCCAGCATGGTGGGCGCGCTGATGCTGTCACGTGCGGTGAATGAGCCGGGTCTGTCCGATGAGTTTTTACGTGTTGTGCGTCAGGCGCTTAGCCAGTAGCAAGCCTGATATTGTGCAAATTGAGCATATTGAAAGCGACAAAATGCTTTCAATATGCTCTATTAATTTACGCTGCTTTACGCTCGGTTACTTTAGAATCCCGCCGCTTAATCATCATCACCAACAGCGCGGCGAGTAAGCATGCTGCTCCAGCCGTGTACAACGCTGGGTTGTAAGTCAGCATCAATGTTCTGACACGACCCGCGCCATAAGCCGCCACGGCGGCGCCAAGTTGATGTCCCGCAAATATCCAGCCGAACACCATGCCAGCGCGTTCTTTACCGAAAGTGGCGGTGGTCAATCTGACCGTCGGCGGTACTGTTGCGATCCAGTCCATGCCATAAAACATCGCAAATAAGGACAAGCCATACAGCGTGAATTCGGAGTAAGGCAACCAAAACAGGGATAAACCACGCAAACCGTAATACCAGAACAGTAATTTACGGTTGTCATAGCGATCCGACAACCAGCCAGACAAGATGGTACCGACCAGATCAAAAGCACCCATCATGGCCAATACAGAGGCCGCAGGTACCGCCGCCAAGCCAGAGTCACCACATAAAGAAATGAAATGGGTTTGGATCAAGCCATTCGTGCTGAGGCCGCAAATAAAAAAGGTGCCAAACAAGATCCAGAACACTCTCTGACTTGCCGCCTCACGCAAAATTGTAAACGGCATACTAAAACTGAATTTAACAGGCGCCACTGGCGGGATGGCAATCGCCGGATCAGCACCATAGGGTATCAGTCCTACTTCTGAAGGACGATTGCGCATGAAAAAGAAGGCAGCGATTGCTACTACAGCGCAACTAAATGACACCGGTAACACCGCAATGCGCCAGCCTAGATGCTCGGTAAGCCATGCCGCCGCGGGCAAAAATACCAGTTGCCCGGTCGCCGAGCTTGCCGTCAAAAGACCAATCACCAGACCGCGATGGGTTTCAAACCAGCGATTAGATACGATCGCACTCAGCACCAAAGCGGTTAACCCCGATCCTATGCCTATCGTGATGCCCCACAAAGCAACCAGATGCCAAAACGCGGTCATGCGGGTTGATAAGATCAAGCCGGTTGCGATCAAGCTTAGTGCGGTCACCACAATATTACGCAGGCCAAACCGTTCCATCAGAATTGCTGCAAATGGTCCAATCAGACCGAACAAGGCAAAACGAACCGCGAGCGCTGAAGAAATCTGATCAACACTCCAGCCAAACTCTTTGCTCAATGGCTGCATCAGTGCACCGGGCAAGCCAAGCGCAGCCGAAGACGACAGCGCTGTCATAAAGGTAATGATGACGATGATCCAGGCGTAATGAAAACCACGCTTGTCCAGCCATTTAGAAAGTGCTTGGGAAAACATAGACATCCTTGTCAAATTTCAAATCACATGTGGAATGATCCGGCGCTATCAACAAATTAGCTTTGCATGTAGCTTATCATTTCACATCGCACTTCCGGCAGCACATTCTTTCTCATCAGAAGGAACTTCCACTGCTAATATAAATTACAGTCGTAATTTATGCAATAGATGCCGATCATAATCTAAAAATATTTCGTTTGCTTGTAAATCAAAAGAAAGAAGTAAAGGAATCAGTCAGAATTCTCTGACCATTCGCCTTGACCGGGCCAGATGCATTGGGAAATTTGGCTCGAACGGGGAACCAAAATTGTTTAGTCTGCTGATCAATCTGGCAGAAATACCGCGTCGTTCAGGTGGCTAGATGAGCAGAAGCGAACAACAAATGCTGACCGTCTCAAGCATCTTGGCGGGCAATCCCTATTTGCGATTACTAGATAGATTTTCACAAGTGGTGGCGCCAGTGAAAGTGGGCAAAGGCCAACGACGATGTTGACCTAGAGGCGGGAAGGAGCATTGGTTCTGTTATCAAAATAAGATTTTCACTTCCCAGAACTGGCGGGCGATGAGTCCATGCGACCGACATATTTATCGGTGTAATCAGATCTGATTTGCTAGTTCTAAGTTTATTGACGCATAGGCTCACTGGCTAAAGCAGTATTGGGCGCTTCAGGATTGACCGGCGTAGTTTTGGCAGGCGCAGAAACCACTTTTAAAGGCGATATTGGATTTTGTGGTTTTAAACTACTTGATTGCAGATTGGTTAACCTGGCTTTGTGTTTTTCTGATGCCAGCCGCTCTTTATCTGCCTCACTTAACAGCTGATACTGCTTCCATTGTTCGGTCTTTTGCTGTGCTTTAAGAGCCACACTCCGTATGTAATTCTCGCGTGCGATCGTACGCTGCTCTGGTGTGAGCTTGACCCAAGCGCGCATGCGTTCTTGTACGCGAAATTTTTCCTCGGGCTTCATCCCCTCATACCGATTGGCGATTTCCACCCATTTTTTCTTTCTGATGTCATCAATGCCTTTCCACTCGCTCAACAAAGGTGCAAGCGCCTCTTTTTGTTTGGGAGAAAGCGCGGACCAGTCAGGTTGTGTATGCACCGGCAGGCTGACGGGCACAGTTGGTTTAGCCGGATTGATAACAGGAGCTGGATTAAGCTTGTCGTCTGCATGTGCCAGCAATATCGATAAGCACAATCCCATCAAAGCCACTAGCAAGGGGCTGCGCAGATGATGCAATGACATAGGATATCTCCTTGAACCAGATTGATTGGTTAATCACTATCGAACTATCGAACGATTCAACGATCAAAATATTGATGGGTCGAATCGTAATTTGCTGCTAAAAAATTATGCTCTGTGAAGAACTTAAAACAAAGCAAGGTTTAAAACTTTTAAGCATGTAAATAATGTTTACATCGTAAATGGTAGCGGCAACAACTCAAAACCCTCATCCAGAATATCAATACTGTTCAGCAAACCCTGCAAACCATTATTCAAGTCATCAAGACAAGGATCGTCTAGCTGTAAGAGCGCTTCGGGTAGCAAACCTCTGGCAGGTTTTGGGGCCGCCATTAGTAAGCCAGTTCCCGATTCTGTCAAATTCACCACAACGGCTCTTTGATCATTTGGATCGCGTGTCTTAACGATATAGCCACGCTTATCTAATCCATCTAACAAATTGCTGGTAGTGGTTTGATGTATGGCCAATCTTTTCGCCAATTCACCTACGCGCAGACCTGTCGATTCATGTAACTCTTGAATAATCCATAACTGCGCACCGTTTACACCACATTGTTTTTCTATCCAAAGCGAATGCTGTTGTGCTGCACGAATAACAATTCTAAGCTTTTTTAAAATTTCCAGCCTTAGGTTGGCGCTAACTGCCACCTCCGGTTTATGTTTAGCTTTGTCTTTCGCCATCACCTTTTTTAGATCTTTTGCTGCGTTTTTCACGATGTCTTTTTTTTGTTCAATTTTTTTTGTCATTGCAAATCTCCAGCGATTAAAGTGTAACATATCTATATTTGTACAAATGTAATTTGACGAAACTTATTCTGTCATTTTTGAGAAAAATATCGCTCTTCTATTTCACTGCCAACCCAAAGGCGTCACAGGTTCCATTATGCAATTTCCTCGCCTCAGAATGCGCTATCCGGTGCTCTCTTCCAGCCTCATTTTTAGAATTGTGGATATCTGGCATCGCGGCGCCGCCTGGATTTTAGGTCCTTTGCTGGTGGGGACGATGGCCGTCGGCTTGGCATTTGGTGGTGAGCAGGCCAGTAAGTTAAATAATTGGGTACTGACAGCCGCGCCTTATTCTCCATTAATTTTTATGCCCCTAGGTTTTGCGCTGCTGGCATACCTGAGCAGGCGTTTTTTCCCGGGATCGCAGGGAAGCGGTATCCCGCAAACGGTTGCCGCCATTAATACGCTCGATACCGCTAAAAATAACAAGTTACTGTCATTGCGTATCGCTATAGGAAAAATATTGCTGACCTTGGGCGGGTTGACGATAGGCGCGTCGATCGGGCGCGAGGGCCCCACCGTACAAATCGGCGCTTCCATCATGCATATGTTTTATGGACGTGGTCCTTTTCAAAATGCTGAAGCCCGCCGGACGCTGATTTTAGCGGGTGGCGCTGCGGGGATTGCGGCGGCGTTTAATACACCGCTGGCTGGCATTATGTTTGCCATTGAAGAACTGAGTAAACGGCATGCGTTTAGTGCGAACAGCTCGACTTTGATTACCGTGATCGTCTCCGGCCTGATCTCATTATCTTTGCTGGGTAATTACACCTACTTTGGATCGACCGGAGCGGAACTTGATTGGCGCTCGGGTGTTTGGGCGATTTTGGTATGCGGAATAATCGGCGGTGGCGCTGGTGGTCTGTTCAGTCAATTATTGATATCAGTATCGTCACGATTACCGCCACGACTGGCGAATCTGCTCAGAAACCGGGCGCTGTTATTTGCCGCTGTTTGCGGTTTAATCGTTGCCCTGATTGGTATTTACACGAATGGCTTAGTGTTCGGCACAGGCTACCAATCTACCCGCTTAACGTTGGAAGACAGCGGCACATTGCCCTGGTATTTTGGGATAGCAAAATTGATTGCTACCTTGCTCTCATCCGTTTGCGGCATTAGCGGTGGCATCTTCGCGCCCTCACTCGCCGTCGGCGCAGGTATTGGCGATAACATCGCGACACTATTCCCCAATTTGGCAACCCATGGCGCGATCGTATTATTGGTGATGGCGGCCTACTTATCTGGTGTGACTCGCGCACCGGTGACCTCATTCATCATCATGATGGAAATGACGGATAGTCACCAAATGTTGGTGCCGCTGATGTCAGCATCCGTGATTGCCAGCGCAATCTCCAAATTCATCTGCCCGACGCCGCTTTATCACAAACTGGCGGAACGCTTTTTGCCGCTACCAGCACGATTTTTTAAACATGAATAAAACGTTACTGAAGCGAGTTCACTCAGGCTACGTAGTATTACTAATATAGTCAAAATAGTTTTTGGCTGACTTTGAAGACTCTTGTTTTTTTGCTCTGACAGCACAGAGCCAGAAGTAAATATATGTTTTGCCAAAGCACAACACTTAGGAATAAGCTTAGCGCAATACCCGCACAACTTACGCTAAACTACATCATCACTTTTGCCGAGTCATTGCCTTGAAGATCAGATGTATTCCTGTCACTGCCATCCTGATGTATGCCTTTGGGATGTCGCCTATATTTGCCGCGGATAATCCAGTGATGCGTTTAGCCAGTCTGGAGTGGGCGCCTTATGTAGGCTCACGTTTACATCAAGAAGGCTTGACCGCAGGCATCGTTAAAGTCGCGGCACGTCAAATCGGCATGGACGCCAAAATTAGTTATTCTCCCTGGAGTCGTACCGTTTACGCGGGATTAAATGATCCTAATTACGCGGGTTATTTCCCAGCGTTTTACTTAAAAGAGCGCGAAAAAACTTGCTACTTTTCTGGCGTGTTAGGACATAGCGTAGTGGGTTTTGCGCATCTCAAAGAGCGACCATTCCAATGGACTAAGCTCAATGATTTACGCGGTATTAAAATCGGTATTGTGCAAGATTACGCTAATGGAGAAGAGTTTGATGCCATGGTCAAACAGCGGGTGCTGGATACCGATGCAGCACCCTCCGATGTCAGCAATCTGCGCAAATTGCTAGCGCATAGAGTCGATGTGATCGTGATCGATAAGTATGTCTTGCATCAGCTGCTGGCGTCGGAACCGAGTTTGCAGGCAGACAAAAACCGGATCGAATATTATCCTCATGAGTTAGCAAAATTTTCTATGCACATCTGTTTTCAGCGCAACGAGCGCGGGCTGGCAATTCAAAAAGCCTTCAATCTTGCGCTGAATAAAATCGATACACAAAAATTAGAAGACAGCTATTTCCAGCAATTGGACGCAGCTCAAAAGTAGATAATGTCGGGAATTTTTCTGCTCTGAATGTGGCTTGGCCAGAAGGCTGTTTTGCCGTTGTTTAGTACAGTCATAAGCCCATTAATCAATATACTCCCCCCAATTTTTATTGGAATTGGTCTAATGGCCAGTAATTAATTGGATAATTAATTATACTAACGGGTAGTATATTATTTTTAGAAATTTAATTCGCAAACAAAACCAATTGCTGCTCCGTCGTTGACGCTTGCTCCGCGCCGCTTAAACGCATACCCAGTCCAAGCAAGCGCACGGGTTGTTGGCCGCGTGCAAATGCGATCTCTAACAAGCTGACAAAACTACTTTCATCCAAGCTGCTGCCACGACATTCTGCGGTAGTCTGGTGAAAATCGGCAAAGCGGATTTTGACGTACAACTTATGTATGTAGTCCTCCGCTTGCACTCGTTTCATCCTCGCTACCAACATCGCAAATAAGGCAGGCAATTCTGTTTGGCAAGCGGCCAGATCGGGTAAATCCTGGGCGTAGGTTTCTTCTACGCTGACCGATTTCCGCTCGCTGTCCGGGCAGACACTACGATGATCAATGCCGCGACAAAGCTGGTACAAGTTATAGCCAAGCTTGCCAAAGTGTTGCTGCAAATCGGGTAAGGACCAGCTACGTAAATCTCGGCAATATTGCACACCCAGACCATGTAATTTGGCAGCCGTGACTTTGCCCACACCAAATAATTTGGCAACCGGTAGCTCCGCCACAAAACTATCTGCGTCTTCTGGCAAGACCACAAACTGACCGTCTGGCTTATTCCAGTCGCTGGCGATTTTGGCGAGAAATTTATTCGCCGCCACACCGGCGGAGGCTGTGATGCCCACCGTGGCTGCAATCCGCGCCCGTATCTCTTGCGCAATCAGGGTCGCACTCCCTTTGTGCTGCGTGCAATCGCTCACATCCAGATACGCTTCATCCAGTGATAAAGGTTCGACCAAGTCGGTGTAGTCACGATAAATTGCCAAAATCGCTTTAGATGCGATACGGTATTTCTCCATCGTTGGTGGCAGCACGATTAAATCAGGGCAGCGCCGTAACGCCAATGAGGTCGGCATCGCTGAGCGCACGCCAAAACGCCGCGCCTCGTAATTGCAAGTCGCCACCACACCGCGCTGATCTGCTCTGCCGCCAACGGCCAGCGGCTTATCGCGCAGATGCGGATCGTCCCGCATTTCTATTGCGGCATAAAAGCAATCACAATCGCAATGGATAATTTTTCGCTGGGCGGTGGACATGATGTTATCGAAGTGATTACTGAAGCTGTTACTGAGATTATTGCTGACAAGCGTTGAGGTATTTTAATCCATTTAAAAGAAAATACTGTATATAAAATCAGTATGTAACATCAGTATATAAAATCAGTATTTGAGTGAGCCTGCTATCAACGTACTCGCATACAAAACAGCGCCTATCTTTGCTCTAAGTCAGCGCTTTAAGTTGCTGTAATTTTAAGCATCTACCATAATTGTTTCAGCGTCCATCCTGTCCATGACAAATTCCGGTATTTGCGTCATGATGTCTGACCGGAGAGCTTTGCCGATCCTGTCTATTTCGTTCAATTAATTTAATCAATTCAAGCTGCGCTGTTAGGCTGGTTTCGCTGATGTAGCTGACCTCGCTAATTTTGCAGTGTTATTTGAGGACTCTCATGAAAAAATTACTCGCATTTTGTTTTGGTCTCAGCCTGTCTTTTGCTACGCTTGGCGTCAGCGCTGCTGCCACTTATCAACCCTATGACGAAACCGCCGATGCGCAGGCCAACATTAACAAAGCTCTGGCAACAGCGCAGGCGACAAATAAAAAAGTGCTGGTGATTTTTGGCGCTAACTGGTGCAAAGATTGTTTAGAACTGGACAAATCGATCAAAGGTCAAAATGCCGCGCTGATCGCCAGTAAATTTGTATTGGTCAAAGTGGATGTAGGTCAGTTTGATAAAAATCTGGAGATCGCAAAACAGTACGAAAATCCGATCAAAAAAGGTATTCCTGCGGCAGTAGTTTTAAAGGCTGACAACAGCCTGGTGTATGCGAGCAAAGGCGGCGAATTGTCGAATGCGCGCAAGATGAGCGACCAAGGCATTTACGATTTTTTTAATCAGGTTTCAAACTAAATCGTATTTGAATTTGTCCGGCAGCTCAAAGACAAATACGTTTTATTGGCGCCTGAAATGACAGCTTAAATGACAGCTTAGTTGGCACCTTAAATGACTGACCGCATTACTTGATTCCTTACTCAACTCACTATGCCCAATCGTCTGGACCCGTTGTCAGAATCAAGCGAGGCCGCCGCCAACGCCACCAGCACATCGTTACAAACCGGTGTACTGGTGAGCGCGAGTTCATTGCGGACTTTGCTGGAGGCAGTGGGCGATAGTTTATGGGATTGGAATTTACTCACCAACGAGGCATTTTTTTCCCGTAGTTATAAACAGATTCTGGGTTATGCCGAACACGAGCTGGGTAATCACATCAATGAGTGGATAGACCGGCTGCATCCCGATGATGCGCAAGAAGCCATGCGTGCGACCAGGTTATATCTGGAGGGTGAAATTCCTCAATACGAACACGAGCATCGCCTGCGATGCCGTGATGGTAACTGGAAGTGGTTACGCTCTCGCGGTACGCTGGTAGAACGTACCATCGATGGCCAGCCGGCACGCATGATCGGTCTGGTCAGCGATATCACCGAGAATCACCGCCTGACTGATCAGCTCAAACAAAGCCATACCTTGTTATCTAACTTTTCGCGGCAGCTGCCTGGTATGTTCTATCAATATCAGCGCTTTCCAGATGGGCGTAGTTGTTATCCTTATGTCAGTGATGCAGTCACGGCTATTTATGGCGTAACTGCGGAACAAATTCGCTATGACGCAAGCATCGTAATTGCCAAAATACATCCCGATGATCTAATGAAAGTGCGAGAGGCTGGGCATATTTCTGCCACTATGCTCACCCCCTGGCATCAAGAATATCGTGTGGTTGGCGTGGTTGAAGAAGAGCGCTGGTACGTCGGCGACGCAACGCCAGAAAAATTAAGCGATGGCAGCATACTCTGGCATGGCTACCTCAATGACATTACCGAGCGCAAACAAGCAGAGCAGCGCGCGCAAAATGCCGAGCTACAAATACGCTTAATTCTGGAGGCGGCGAATCAGGGTTTGTACGATGTGAATGTGCAAACGGGAGAAACCAAATTCAGTATTGAGTACGCCAGGATGCTGGGCTATGAGCCGGAAGAATATGCAGAATTTCAGCAGCTCTGGGGCAACTTCGCTCAGGTCGGCGTACATCCTGAAGATATCTCACAACTCAAGCAAGCCTTGCGTAACCACTTACGCGCACCAGAGCAATTTGATGCGCAAGGTAAAAGTATTCCGCTCACGGATTACCATGCCGAATTCCGGCAAAGAACGAAGTCCGGTGAGTGGAAATGGATCATGTCACGCGGCCGGGTGGTGGAGCGCGATAAGCAGGGTCACGCGTTGCGCATGCAAGGCACGCATATTGATATCACCGAGCAAAAAGTCAGCGAAGAGACTTTGCGCATCAATCAAGAATTACTGCAAGCCAGTAAAGACCGCTACAAACTGCTGGCGCGTGAGTTAGATATTTTGATCAACAACGCCCCTGTTGGCATTATGTTCGTCAGCGACGGTGTGATCATCCTCGCTAATCAGGCGCTGGCAGAACTGTGTAATTTTCCAGATGCACAAGCGATGATCGGCGTTAAAACCAGCTTCTTATATTGCGGTGAAGAGGATTATCAAGCCTTTGGCCAACGCGTCATACCGCAGTTAATCGCGGACGAACGGGTAGAGCTGGAATGGACCGTAAAAAGAATTACCGGGGAAACGTTTTTGGCACGCATAGCAGGGCGCGCCCTACCGGCAGAAAATTATGTGCGCGGTGCTGTCTGGATGCTGGAAGACATCAGCGAACGGCATCGCATTAATAAACTGAAGTCGGAATTTATCTCTGTCGTCAGTCACGAGTTGCGTACACCGCTAACATCCATCCGCGGCTCCTTGGGTTTGCTGGATGCAGGTGTGGCTGGCGTCTTGCCAGCAAAAGCGGCGCAACTGATTAAAATCGCGCATAGCAATAGTTTTCGCCTGATTGGTCTAGTCAACGACATTCTGGATATGGACAAATTGGTGTCCGGTAAAATGCGTTTTAAAGAAGAACCTGTCGATTTGCTTGCGCTCATTAACAGCGCAATAGAAGCCAATGCGGCCTATGCCTTATCGCTTAAAGTCAGCCTGCAATTTAGTACCGCTGTCAGCAGCGCATGGATCTTGGCCGACCATGACCGCCTGATGCAAATTATGGCAAATCTGTTGTCCAATGCCGCCAAATTTTCTCCTGAAGGTGAGGCAGTGCAAATCCGTTTATTGCATCAATCGCTGTCAGACAGTAGCGGTAGCAGTTATAGCTACCGCATCGAAGTAAGCGATCATGGCCCCGGTATACCGAAGGCATTTCAAGCGCATTTGTTTGAACCGTTTACTCAGGCTGATGGTACCGATACGCGGCAACAAGGTGGTACTGGCTTGGGACTTCCCATCACCAAAACTTTAGTAGAAAAAATGCATGGGCGACTGGGATTTACGACTACCGAAGGCAAAGGGAGTAGCTTTTGGGTAGAATTTAAAGCAGTATCGGCGCCAGAGTCTGCCGCAATTTAAATCCAATTTCAGCTTCAATACAGTCGTAGTACAAAACCTCAAAAATATAAAGCAAAGTAATATTAAGCGACACCAAGCAACACCAAGCAACGCCAAGCAACACCAAGAAGTACAAAAATAAAAATCATCCAAAGGACGAGACAAATGACAGAAGCAATCAATGCAATTGCCGATTACATCGTGGTCGGCGGTGGTGCCGGTGGCTGCGCGGTAGCCGGACGATTAAGTGAAGACGGCAATATCAACGTCACCGTATTAGAGGCGGGTGGCAAAGGTGATAGCTGGGTTGTCAAAACACCGTTAGCGGTCGTTGCCATGTTGCCGACCAAACTCAATAACTGGGCATTTGAAACCGTGCCGCAACCCGGCCTGAATGGACGGCGCGGCTATCAGCCACGTGGTAAAACCTTGGGCGGCTCTTCTGCCATCAATGCCATGGTGTACATCCGTGGTCATCGCTGGGATTACGATCATTGGGCGTCCTTGGGCAACAAGGGCTGGTCATTTGATGAGGTGTTGCCATACTTTAAACGCTCAGAAAATAACGCTAGTCTGGGCGGCGATTTGCATGGTCAGGCCGGACCTTTACGGGTCAGTGATCTGCGCTCAGACAATCCTTTCCAGGCAATTTATTTAGATGCCGCCAGACAAGCGGGATTTAAAATTAATCGCGACTTTAACGGCGACGATCAGGAAGGCGTCGGGATTTACCAAGTCACCCAACATGAGGGCGAACGCTGGAGTGCCGCCCGCGGTTATCTGCATCCGCATATGGGCAAACGCCCGAACCTACGGGTAGAAACCGGCTGCCACGTGACCCGCATCATCTTTGAAGGCAAACGCGCTGTCGGCGTCGAGTTTATCCAGCATGGTCAAAAGCAGTCCTTGCGTGCCAAGCGCGAGATTTTGTTAGCGGCTGGCTCTTTGCAGACGCCGCAATTACTGATGTTATCCGGTATAGGCGACGGCAAAGCCTTGCAGGCAATGGGCATACCGGTGGTGCATGATATCCCGGGCGTGGGGCAGAATTTACAAGACCATCCCGATTTCGTTTTTAAATATCGTGCCAAGAGCCTGGACTTACTGGGGATTTCTCTGGGTGGCTCGGTACGCATCACGCGTGAGTATTTTCGCTACCAAAACCAGCGGCGCGGGACGTTTAGCTCCAACGGATCAGAGGGTGGAGGCTTTTTAAAAACTGATCCCAACTTGCCCGCACCCGACGTGCAACTCCATTTTGTATTGGCGATGATTGATGACCATGCCCGCAAACAGCATCTGGGTCACGGCTATTCTTGTCATGTCTGTTTACTGCGCCCAAAAAGTGTCGGCGAACTGACGTTAGCAAGCAAAGATCCGTTGGCTGCGCCCTTAATCAATCCGCGCTTTTTAGAACATCCTGATGATATGGATGTGATGGTCAAAGGCTATAAACTGACACGTAAATTGATGGATGCTCCAGCCTTAGCCAACGCGCGCACCAGCGACTACCAGACCGCGAATGTGCATACCGATGAAGAGATCAGACAAGTCATACGCCAATGCAGCGATACCGTATATCACCCCGTCGGCACTTGCAAAATGGGTGTGGATGCAATGGCAGTAGTCGATCCTGAATTACGGGTGTACGGCGTAACAGGTTTGCGTGTGGTTGACGCGTCCATCATGCCAACTCTGATCGGCGGCAACACCAATGCACCGACGATGATGATAGGTGAAAAGGCGGCGGATTTGTTACGGCAAGCTTAAGACTCTCCGTGATAGATTTATTTATACTCCCCATGTGTATTTTTAATTGTCCATAGGTTAATTGGACAATACGGCATATTTAATAAAAAATAGGGGGAGTATATTACTTTTGTGTGATTATACATCGTGCGTCTTGCCAATGCAGGGATTAAACTACCAGGCTCAATCCCGCAAATACTTGGCCTCAAAATCATGTGCTGACAGGGCGGGGGAATACAAATAACCTTGCAGCTCATCGCAGCTCAGGGTTTGCAAGAAATTGCGCTGCTCTTCGGTTTCTACCCCTTCCGCAATCACCCGCAATTTAAGCGCATGTGCCAGACTGATGATGGCAGTGACGATGGCGACATCGCTCTCGTCATCCGGCAGGTGCATCACAAAAGAGCGGTCGATTTTGAGTTTGTTGATCGGAAAACGTTTCAGATAACTCAGGCTGGAATAGCCGGTACCAAAATCATCAATCGCCATACTGACGCCAAGATTGGCGAGGCATTTGAGTTTGACCAAGGCTTCTTCCGCATCGCGGATTAAGATTGATTCGGTCAGTTCCAGCTCTATCCGGTCTGGCGGCAAACCGGCTTCGTCCAGGATGCGTGCGACGTTTTCTACAAAATCACTTTGCTGGAATTGCAGCGCCGAGACATTGACCGAAATCCGCATCTGCTGGTCGCCCAGATTCCATAAAGCAGCTTGTTTAACTGCGGTAGTCATTACCCAATTACCGATTGCAACGATCACGCCGGTTTCTTCTGCAATGGGAATAAATTGCACCGGACTGACCTCGCCCAGGTCTTTATCGTGCCAGCGGATTAGCGCCTCTGCGCCAAAGATTTTGCCGCTGTCCAGATTCACCAGGGGTTGATAATACAGACGGAAAGTTTGATGCTCCAGTGCCTGGCGCATCGCATGATCGATCTTCATGCGGGACAGCAAACCGATATTCATTTGCCGCTGATAGAAACGAAAATCCGAGCGCCCTCTTTCCTTCACATGGTACATAGCGCTGTCAGCGTTTTTGATCAGATCATCCATGTTAGTGCCGTCATCGGGATACAGCGCAATGCCGATGCTGCAAGTAACCGAGAAGTGCATGCCATCTAAAGTAAACGGCGCGCTTAATTCTTCCAGCACTCGTCTGGCACAAATTTCTGCGCCACTGGCGTCTGCCTGATGTAGCAATAGTACAAACTCATCTCCACCGAGCCGCGATGCCGTATCTACCTGGCGTATACATTTTTTTAGTCGTTCGGTCACGTCAATCAAGACCCGATCTCCGAACTGATGTCCGAGTGAATCATTGATTTGTTTGAAATGATCCAGGTCTAAAAATAGTAGCGCAAATGTGCCGTTATTACGGCTGGCGAGAGTGATCGATTGTTTAATCCGCTCTGCCAGTAATAAGCGGTTGGGCAAACCTGTCAGCACATCTGAAAAGGCTAATTCTTCTATGCGCTGTTTGGCGGTATGGGTCTCGGTTCTGTCTTTGAAGAAGCCGATATAGTGCATAGTCGCACCGCTCTCGTCTTGTACTCTGACCAACGAGATCATGCATAAATAGGCATGACCATTTTTACGCCGGTTCCATAATTCGCCATCCCAAAAACCCTTGGTTTCTAAGCTTTCTAATAGCTGTTCGACGAGCGCACTATTGGTTTCTTCAGAAAAAAAATCGCTGGGGGTTTTGCCCATCATTTCTTGTTCTGAATAGCTGGTGAGCTGCTCAAAACTGGGATTGGTGGTGATAATTTTTTGGTCGCTATCGGTAATAAAGATAGCATCGGTGCTGGATTCAAATACTTTGGCGGCGAGTTGCAAGCGAGCCTCATCTGCCAGTCGTTGGGTGATGTCCCGATAAGAATAAACCCGGCCTATCGCACGACCGCGTGCGTATTGCGGCAGCGTGACGCGCTCTAATATTTTGCCGGACCGCAGCACCAGCACATCCGTCGCCTCCATCAACGGCGAGCGGTTGATAGCACCTAGCCGCTCGCCATAATGACTGGCATCGACCATGCATTTATCCATCCAGGCGTAGATCGCATTGTCATCGCGCTGGGTGAGCAATTCTTCCGGCAGACTCCAGAGTTTAGCGAACAGATGGTTATAGCTGCGGATGCCGCTGTCCAGATCTGTTACCAGAATTCCATCGGCGGTAGATTCTAATGTGGCACGTAGTTCAGCGATGAGTTTTTCTAACTCGTTTTCTACATGACGTTGATTGGTATGGTCGCGGATTGCCACGACATAAATAGTCGTATCCAGGCCGATGTGGACTAAGCTGACCCGGCGTTCAACTTGTACCGTGCTCTTGTCTGGTCGTTGCAGCAAGGTCTCGGAAAAAATATTGTCCGACAAGCCGGCCGCGGCGTCTTCCCAAAAGAATAGATCCTCTGGCGATGCAGCCAGATCGACTACCGGTTTGCCGATCAGACTACCGGCATCTAAATGGAGCAAAGCATGGGCAGAGCGGTTGGCCGCTAATATGCGCAATTGAATGGGGTCAACTAGTAACACCGCTTCTAACATGCCCTCAATCAGGGCTTGCCATTGATGCGTCTTCATGATGTCGCTCTCATGATGTTGTTGTCATGATTCTGCACCGACTTCTTCTAGCTCCCGCCCACGCTCAAAAAAGTAGCATAGACGTTTGCGCGGGGATAAATAATCGTACGCGGCTTTAGGTAGTTGTAAGGGTTTTAAGCTGCGATGTATACCGAGCTTTTTCTCTTTATCCAAATTAATGACGAGGGCATCATCACGCGGAATCTCGGGATTATGGATCACTACCCGAGGCTTGATCGGACGTGCTGAATTGACCGATACCACCAGCGCAAAACGATCATCTGTCAGTTGTACCACTGAGCCGGGCGGGTAGATGCCCATCATGCGAATAAACGCAGTCAAGGTCGGCGCGTGAAATTGGGATTTGCTTTGCGTAAAAATATGCGAGAGCGCTTCGTGCGGTGTAATCGCCAGCGCCGGATTGCCGGGATTGCATAAGTTATCGTAACGGTTGACCAGTGCGGCAATACGCGCCAGCGGCGATATTTTTTCAGCCAAAATACGACTTGGGTAGCCGCTGCCATCGACGCATTCATGATGCTGCGCGATCAGCAGCATGGCGTTGGCAGATAGCGCGAGTTTGCGCCCTATGGTGACCCCATGCAGCACATGGTCCTGGTACAACTGCCGCTCGGCGTGGGTGAAATGATCTTCCGGCCAGCGCAGGCGATCTGGCAATTCCATCTTGCCGATGTCATGCAGCAGCGCTCCGATGCCCAGTTCCAGCATGTCGGCTTTGTCGAGGTGCAAAGCCTTACCCAGCAAGAGCGAGATGATGGTGACGTTGATGGAATGCAGCGAGGTTCTTTCACCCGCTTTTTCTGACAATAAACGGATTGCTGCTTCACCTTCGCCCAGTACTTCGCCCAGAAAACTATGTACCAAATCCTCAGCATGTTTTCGTGCAAGAAGCGGCTGCGCGTGGACGGTCTCCGTCACCTGCTTAAACGTTTGCGATGCCAGCATAAATTGCCGTTCGCAGACTAATAGACTGGCTTGTTGGTTGGCGAGCAGATCGCGCCTTTTGCGACCTTCCGCCAGTTTGTTTGAGTGGGCCAGTTCGCTGGCGCTAGGTTCTGGCTGCGCAGGGCTGATCACCGCTAGCGATGGCGTTGATTCTGTATGGCGTTGACTAAATTCGGAACTACTTTTGGCGGGTGCATAGCGGATGCGTTCCAGACCCAGGGACTGCAGTGTGGTGATTTGTTCCTGACTCCGGACCTCAAAACTGCTTACCGGAAAAGGATGATCCATCCAGCCCATATCGAGATAAACAAACATCCCGACTTTCAGTTCTGAAAGGTCAATAAATTGTGTATGAATGTCAGTCATAAAGCGCCTTGCTCAATATCCTGATTCATCTGCCAGTTGGAGTAACTTGTATTATTAACACGGCATTTCTGAAAAATCCATCTTTTTCAACATTTGTGTCAGGGAAACACATAAAACAAAAATGCTTGTCGTTTTAGTAGCAGATTTATATGTGTGATTTAGCACAAATGACTTTTATCGGTGACGCCGCTTTTGCGGAATCGGGACTTAGTTTGTATGTGACTCTGCATGTGGGTTTGCGTAGGAATTTGTGTATGAGTTTGCTTATGAGTTTGTTTGTTACCTGCTTGGTCAGCTTAGTCATCAGTGTAGTACTAAGTTGAGTGATTAGTTTATTGATATTAGACATGTCTGGCTAGAGCGCGGGAAGGTTCTCATCCATCAAAGTGCTCAACACGCGGTTTAACGTGAATGGACAAAAACACATAGTTTTATAAATACTCGGATAGAGTATATTTTAATCGTCCAGATAATACCTAAACAATCCGGCACTTTCTATAAAAATAATGAGGAGTATATAGAAGTGGTACTCTATTTAATTCCAACCAAAAATCCCCGAGCACGCTTAGACAAAGCTGAGTGCGCCGGTCAAATCACCCGGTGGCAACGCGCCTCGTTCTGCAAACGCGTTGTTACGTAGCTTTAGCCCTTCTAGCAAAGGCAAGTCATGTAAACGCGTGATAAACCGCAGGATGGATGTAGTGTCATAAAAGCTGTGATCAACATTCGACTTCTTCACATAAGGTGAAACCAAGATGGCCGGAATGCGGGAGCCTGGGCCCCAGCGATCACCTTTGGGTGGCGCGACGTGATCCCACCATCCACCGTTTTCATCAAAAGTAATGACTACCAGCATGTCTTTCCATTGCGGGCTTTTTTTCAGATGCTCGATGACATTGGCAACATGCTGATCACCGGATTCAATATCCGAGTAACCCGCATGCATATTGAGATTACCTTGCGGTTTATAGAAAGTGACAGCAGGCAGTTTTCCGGCAATTACGTCGGCTAAAAATTTATTAGAAATGGGACTATCGCCCAAGCCACCGTCGCGCAAATGGTTTGCCCGTGCAGCGGTTCCCGGTGCGAATTGTTTAAAGTAATTGAATGGCTGATGGTGGTATTGGAAATTAGGTTTTTCTCCACCGCCTTTATACTCCAGCGCAACTTGCCATGCGCCACCGTACCAGGCCCAGCTAATGCCTTTTTGTGACAGCAAATCACCAATGGTATTGTAGGTTTGTGGCGGCAACGTACTTGGGTCTTGCGGATCAGCCACCGACGTGTCACCGCCTGGCGCGGGTTTGATATAGCTAGGCTGGTATGGCGGCGCCATGGTGTTCACCGCGTAGCCGTCTGGCGTAATCGCTCCGTCGTTGACAAATTTGGGCCTGCCGTTTAAGGCGGACGCGGGACTGTCTTTGTCCACTGCCAATCTGCTGCCGGTAATGCCATCTTCGGTGACGGCAATCTTCTTTTTGGCAGGCGTGTTGGGCGCATCAAAATATTCTGGGGTGCGACCAGAGATTAAGAATTGGTGGTTTAAATAAGAGCCACCAAATGCCGCCATAAAGAAGTTGTCGCACAAGGTATATTGCTGGGCGATTTTCCAGAGATCGAGATTTTTATGGGTCTCGCCATAATGTCCCATCGTCAAGCCGCCAGAATCTGCCCAAGCAACAAACTGGTCGTTTTTACCGCCATTGATTTGCATCTGATTTTGATAAAACAGATGCCACAGGTCGCGGGTGATCACTGACTCTGGCAGAGGTAAACCCTCCGCATCTTTTAAGGCGAATGGCGCGTTCGGTAGGCCGCTGATTTTGTCTTCTGCGATCAGATATTGCTTGCCGCCTAGATTTTGCCCCCGCTGCACCATGCCACCCCAGACCTTGGGCAAACTTGGTAAAACCGAGCCGTCTCTGTCCTTTTGCGTAAAAGTCGCAGCAGGGACATCGGACAATGCCTGGCGTACGCCAGGGAAATTACCAAACAAATTATTAAAGCTGCGATTCTCCAGATAAATCACCACGACATTTTTGATATGCGCCTTGAGTTTGGTATCCAGGGAACCTGCCACGATCCTGGTCGTTTTACTAGTCACTGCATCGGCCATCATCGGAAGGCTGCCAACGACACCAGCCGCGGCCGCACCTTGCAATAAGCGCCGACGAGAAGGATCGGCGGGAAGATCGGCATGATCGGCATGATCAGTCTTGGTTGCGATTGCAGCAGGTTTGTCTGACATGTCTGTTCCTGAAAATGATGGGCTAAAGTTGATGCAAAGATGCGTTATCAACGGCGTGATTGTCGGAGGTAAAACAACAGCGCAAGGAAAATTCTACGCAGCAATATAGCATTTTAGAATGATCAATGCAGCGATGTAAGCTGGCGAAATAAGTGATATCGGCTTATAAAAATTGGTAGTGTTAGCAGGTTTTTTGTTTATCTAAACGCTGCGATTATATGAATTTCAACTATGCGATGACTGCGAGTAATTCACACACGATGGCTCACCAGATAATCGTTACCATTTGTTACATAATAAGCGTTAAATATTGCTGCTTACACCTAGGTTGCATTTTGGTATTAAGGCACACTGATTTGTAAGCGCCAGCTTGTTTTTACTTGCCTGGCGGTCATAATCGTTTATATGATTGGACTCACGGGACTCTGCTATACCTAGATAAATCACAACCATAATCACCACCACCGCACTCAGATTTTTTATAGACATGGAGAAGAGCATGACGTTTTCAAATTTAAAAGTAGGTGCCCGGTTGGGACTAGGTTTTGGTTTGGTACTGTTGTTGCTCGCCATACTCACGATGGTAGGTTTGTCGCGTTTGTCCAGCTTGAATGACGATATCAACGCCACCAACGAGGAGCGTTTGCCGAAGTTAATGACGGCGAATAATTGGATTTTCCGTTTGATGGAAACCGCGCGTCATACCCGCAATATGCTGATCCTTGAGGGACAAGACAAAATTAAGGTAGAAGTCGATGCCGTCATGGATGACAAGCGGGCGCGTAAAGAATATCTGGATCAATTGCAAAAAACTGTCACCGCCACGGATGAGAAGGCAATGCTGCAAGCTGTGATCGAGACCCGTTTAGCTTATGTCCCGTCCGAGGATGACTTCTTAAAGCTAGTCAGCGCGGGCGATACCGCAGGAGCCAAAGAACTACTGTTAAAAAGCATGCGACCGGCGCAGGTAGCATATGTCGTCGCGCTACAAAAATTTGTTGAATTTGAAAATAACAGCGTCATCAAAGCAGGCAAACAATCTATTGAGGATTATAAAAGTGGTCGCACGCTGATTATTAGTCTAGGCATACTCGCCTTGCTGTTAGGCGTTGCAGGCGCTTGGTTTATTACCGTCAGTATTACCCGTCCGTTGGCGGAAGCGGTGGGCATTGCCAAGTTGATTTCATCGAATGATCTGACGGGTCGTATTGATGTTGTTACGAAAGACGAAACAGGCCAATTGCTGCAAGCCTTAAAAGAAATGAATGCCAGCTTACAAAATATCGTCGGTCAGGTGCGGGCAGGTACAGAGTCGATTGCGACTGGCTCCAGCCAAATCGCATCGGGCAATCTGGATTTGTCTTCGCGCACAGAGCAGCAAGCCAGTTCGCTGGAAGAAACCGCATCTTCGATGGAAGAACTGACCTCGACCGTTAAACAAAATAGTGACAACGCAAGGCAAGCCAATGTGCTGGCAGTATCTGCTTCTGACGTGGCGGTAAAAGGCGGCGAGGTTGTGGCGAAAGTCGTTTCAACGATGGGGTCTATCAATGACTCCGCCAAGAAAATTGTCGACATCATCGGCGTGATTGACAGTATCGCTTTCCAGACGAATATTCTGGCCTTAAATGCCGCAGTGGAAGCCGCCAGAGCCGGCGAACAAGGGCGTGGCTTTGCGGTCGTCGCCAGCGAGGTGCGCAACCTGGCGCAACGCTCTGCTGGCGCGGCTAAAGAGATTAAAACCTTGATCGGTGATTCAGTCGAGAAGATAGAAACCGGTAGCGCCTTGGTGAATCAAGCGGGAACCACCATGGATGAGATCGTCGCCAGCGTTAAGCGCGTCACCGACATCATGGGCGAAATCACTTCCGCTGGCCAAGAGCAAGAAAGTGGCATACAACAGATCAATCAGGCCATCACTGAGATGGATACCGTTACTCAACAAAATGCCTCCTTGGTAGAAGAAGCGGCCGCCGCCGAAGCACTGCAAGATCAGGCCAGCAGTCTGGCGCAACTGGTGAGTGTGTTTAAACTAGACGGGGCGCAAGTGCAAAATATCAAACCAACACGGACGAGCGCTCCAGTAGCCAAGGCAGTGCCGAAAGCGCCGGTTAAGCTTGCAACTAAAGCATCCAGCGTGAGCAGAATCAGTGATGCAGCAAAAACCAGAAAAGCCACGCAAGAGCCAGCGGGTATGACGGATGACTGGGAGCAATTTTAGCCTTACTGCTGTCCGAATTAGATTAGACCGCAATGACTCATTGACTTAATGACCCGCCGACTCAGCGCAGGTCTGATCTTGTAGTCTCTAAAGATTTTTTTCTACAACCTCAGGCGCTTGTAGTGGTAGCGTGATGATCAGGCTGGTACCGACGCCTGCATAGGATTGGAGTTCTATTTTTCCACCGAGCAGGTTAGTAACGATATTGAACACAATGTTTAAGCCAAGACCAGAACCGCCTTGCCCCAGTTTGGTGGTAAAAAAAGGATCGAACACCCGCGCCTGGTGTTCTACAGGGATGCCAACCCCATTGTCAGAGAAAATAATCTCTACTAGACCTTCCTGTTTTAGTCGCGTGGTTAAGCGCATGGTGCCATGGTTTCTGCCGTCAAACGCATGGGCGAGTGCATTGGTGACAAAGTTAGTGATCAATTGCCCTAGCGGTCCAGGATAGCTATCCATTTGTATCTCGTCCTGCAACGCCACTTCCAAAATAAATGGCGTATTTTTATACATGGGATCTAGCATTACGACTACATCGGCTAAAGTATGTTTAAGATCAAAGCGACGGCGCTGATTGCTAGCTTGATCTACTGCAACCTGTTTAAAACTGATCACCAGATCACGCGCCGAGGCGAGGTTGCGCATTAATAATTCTGTACCCATGGCCGAGCTATCCAAATAAGCATCCAGCGTGCTGCGACGTATATTGCCGCTATTGATTTCCCGTGCTAACTCCTGGGTTTTGTGCTGCAAGGTACTGGCGACGGTTACGCTGTTACCGATCGGCGTATTTAACTCATGTGCTACGCCTGCAACCAGAGAACCGAGTGCCGCCATTTTTTCTGAACGGACTAACTCATCTTTGGTGAGTTTGAGGGTTTCCATCGCATTTGCCAGTTCCGTATTGGCTTGCTCCAGATTGAGTGTGCGGCGCTGGACGCGGGATTCCAACTCTTGATTAATCTGTTGGATTTCGTTTTCTATTTCACGCTGTCGAGTGATGTCAGTGGGCGAGAAAATATAAAATTCTTCGCCTCGCAGCTCTACTACGCGACCCGATAACAGGCAAGTAATATTGCGCCCGTCTTTGCAGCGGTAATGCACCTCAAACTGGTTGATCGTTGTTTTCTGATTTAAATGTTCCAGCAATTGTGACTTCTCTGCGTCATCTAGCCATAAACCCAAACCTATGGCTGAGCGTCCTATTACCTCTTCACGTGTAAAGCCAAATTGATTTAACCAGGCATCATTCACATCGATAAACCGGCCATTACTAACACGTGCCAAACTTAAAGGCAGCGGAGATTTTTGAAAAATACTGGCAAACTTTTCCTGATTCTCTCGTAGCTCTTCGTCTGCATGTTTGCGTGCCTCCAGTGACTCCAGAAATGCATTGTACCAATCGACCAATTCGCTAATTTCATCTTCGCTTTTGGGTATGCTTAATGGTTGTAATTGTATGGAAGGTTGTTCTTCAATTTTTCTAAATCCATCTGAGATATTTTTAATCGGTAATAGCATCGTACGATTAAAGTGGCGAGCACCAAAGGCGATGAGTGCCAGACAAAGTAAGATTAAAAACGCTGCTGTTTGTGATTGCCGCTCCATCGGCAGCATAAAAGTTTTTTCCGGGATCACCGCAACGATGCACCAATCTAATTTCGCCAGGCAAGTAGAATTGAGCATCAGCTCCTGATCATTTAATCGCAGATTATGAATACCTGATTTATGTATCGCGGCAGTGTTGAACTCTGAGGGGATGGGCTTGCCAATTTTTTCTTTATCCGGGTGATAGATAAGGCGATCATAGCTATCGACCACCATCAAATACGAACCGACGCCCATATCAATGCGACTAAAATGTTGGTACAAATAATCGGTAGAATAATTAATTAAAATCATGCCTACCGGCGTTGACGTCATACTCTCGGAAGAAAAATGCCGGATAATTTTGAGTGCTGTCAGCACCTTGCGGTTGGGTGATGCAGGATTTAAATTATTTTCTACTCCAAGCCATAGAATCGACTTATCTGAAGCGATACCCGTGTCAAAAATAGTTTGTCTGATCATGTCGTTGACCGGAGCCACGCTTAACGTGTCACCCACATAAAACCGATGGCCTTTGGCCGTGAACAGGTCTATTGACACCACACCTTTGAGGCTACTATTGGAATTGAGTCGTTGCCGGATTTCTGACTGAGTAAATAATTCGTCATAAGAATTATGGCTTAAAGTAATAGCCTGGTCAGCTTTTATGATGATATTGCTGATCTCTTCGACCCCGGCAACATTGAAAGCAAAACTCTCTACTTGTTCGGCTTCCAGCTCCAGATAATCACGTTGATTTAAGAGCAACTGTGTACTGTAGCTTCTGGCTAAATCAAAAATCGTCTTCTGTGTCGTACTATAAGAAATGAGAGCAAATAACAGTAACGGCAATACACTGACAAAGACCAGGTAACCAATTAGTTTGACCGAGATATTGTGTTTGACGGACAAGATACACTAACCTCATTTACTCAGTTTAATTACTAGCAGATCTTAGAGTCTGTGCTGTCACCAGAGAGGTATCTACCAACATGACAGCGGGTAATTTTTCTCCCTTAAGTCCACGTGTGGCCGTTACGATACCTTCATAGCCCTGCTTCTTTGCTTTCTGGTCTACGGTCACTGCCAGCGTTCCAGCTTTTACTGCTAGTTTTGCTTCGGCTAATGCATCGTAGGAGGCAACCAATACTTTTTTATTGGTTTCGCCTAAATACTTAATTGCGCCCAAAGCCATCATATCGTTGGCACAAAATAAAATTTGAATGTCAGGATGTTGGGTAAATATTTTTTTAGTCACTTGATAAGCTTCGTCAATTTTCCAATTGGCGGTTTCTTTCACTATCAATTTAATATTTCGATTTTCCGCAAAAGCACGTTCGGCTCCCGTGGTTCTCATCCGGGCATTTTCTGAGGTGCGCATTCCTTCGATAATAGCTGCTTTGCCAGGCGTTTTTATTTGATCTGAAATGAATTTTGCGGATTCATAGCTTGAGCTTAGATTGTCCACACTGATAAATGGTATCGGACTCATTTGATGGCTCGCCACGGTTGCTGCATCAAGTTGGTTATCAATGTTAATGATGAGAATACCGGCGAGCTGAGCTTTTTTTAGAATTGGCACCAGGCGTTGCGAATCACTAGGCGCAATCACCAGTGCATCGACTTTGGTCTGAATTAATTCCTCTACCAACTGGATTTGCTGCTCTACTGCAGTCTCTTGCGATGCCATCTTGACCACCAGATCCACACCCAAATCTTTGGCCGCATCACGCGCACCGGCTTCCATTTCAATAAAATAAGGGTTGGTCAGAGTTTTTAATACTAGTGCAATTCGTTTTGGTTTGTTGTCTGCCAGATTTTTTATCGCACCAGAAGATTGACTTGCGGCAGGTAGCGACGGAGATTGTTGATTGGAGTCACTGCATCCGCTGGTGGCGATCGCAAACAGGCTGGTGATCAAGACTAAAAAAAACCGCTGGATGGCCATGTTATCTCTTTCAACCAAGGGATAAGTCTTAGGGGGCAATGGATGACATTAGATGACTATATTGCGCTCTTCGCTAAATCATTATTTTTGCGACAACAAGAGTTTCGTCGCAATTTTTGATCAATCTACAGACGGGGCGATTCGCTTTGTCGCTAGTCTTTTATGCTGCCAAAACAAGCATAGGCATTAAGTTAATTTGACGCAATCTATGTTGATACTATTTTAGGCATTGTTGTGGATTAGCGCTCTAGCTAACCTGCTTTTGTCTCTTTCAGGTGTGATGACTATATTTATCATTCGATTTGATGCTGTCAATTCATTATCAATTACCAGCCAATAGCGGTTGCCCACAAATTTGTGTGGATGCGTTTGTGTTACGCCAGTCGCATATGGGTTAAACCGGTTGTTTGAATGAATAAGCCAAAAATCAGATAACTAAATTTATACTCCAGATAAGTATATTTTAGTTGTCCATATGTTATGTTGTGAGTGGCGGTATTTTGGAGAGGTATTGGGGGAGTATATTGTGTTCGGGCTTTTTTAACACTGACTTCACCTTGTAAAAACACAGTATGATTTGGTGTACAGCGTAAGATTTGGATTGGGTAAATAATCCGAATTTCTTCGGATTATTTTTCAGAATATATCTGTCACTTTAGTAAAATCAGACGTACCGAAGTGAGCAAGGCGAGTCGATAAAGTGACAGGTAGCAGACAAAAACTTATTGCAAATTATCTCTCCAGCAACCAGATTTGGTTAGGTGAGTTTTGGCAGAAATCCAACACGATAGGCGAGCGGTCTCGGGTGCCTAAAGATGCCAGACATTTACCACTCTCTACTTCTTTAATATGGCCTTCTTGTTGCACTACAAATTTTTGGTTACTACCGAAATGGCATTGATACAGTTCTACCGGTGTACCAGGTTGACGTGACGCACCGCGTACGTCCAGGCAAAAGCCATCAACGCCAACAATAGCGCTCTGACCGTGCACACTTTGGGTCACTGTCCAGCGTTGATTTTCATGGCCATGACAGCGATATACATAGACTGGTGCACCATCGCCAATGCCATGGTCCAGACTCGCATCCATACACAAACGGTCACCACCAAGTTCATTACGGATGGTCAAATGTGTACCACCTTGAGCATTGGCGTTGCCAACCAGCCCAAGTATGGCGATCAACAAAAAAGCGATTATTTTCTTCATTTTTTTACCTTTATAAATGTGGATGTGAAAGTAGCAGTCGGCGCCCGATAAGAACGTTAAAACTGAAAAATGCATAACATTAGTATCGCTTAACATGCCTAGATTAACTGGCGTTTATGTTACATTTCCAAAACACATTTGCCCTTAAAAAGAACTTAACAAGCGTGTATATGATGTAACAAAATGTGTTTTTAACAGACTTAAATGGCCGCAATCTCGGCGCTGAACCGAGACAGTTTTATCTGTCTTTAATAGGTGTTTACCACGACTCGGAGCAAATAAAAAACCGGCATATCCACCTAGCTTAGTATTTGGGGTAATGATGGAATTAGACCTGAGTGAGGGAAAAAATAAATAGCAAGAGCCAGCAAAAAAGGCGAAAAAAAGCGAGCCTTAGACTCGCCCTTCGTACTCTTACTGTAGTGTGATCAGATCCTACCGGTCATCACAAATTAGGTGCTAACCATCGCTCAACCTCGTCCTTCGCTACACCACGGCGTGTAGCCATGTCCACTACCTGATCATCCGCAATCTTGCCGACGTTAAAATATTTAGATTCGGGATGTGCAAAGTAAAAACCTGAAACCGCCGCACCCGGAATCATCGCCCAAGATTCGGTGATATACATATCGATTTCTTCGCATTGCATTTGTCGGAACATCTCAGTTTTGACTGTATGCTCAGGGCAGGCCGGATAACCTGGTGCCGGACGTATACCTTTATAGGTTTCTTTAATCAGCTCGGCATTGGATAAAGATTCATCACTGGCATAGCCCCATAAATCTTTACGTACACGTTCGTGCAGATGTTCAGCAAAGGCTTCTGCCAGACGGTCTGCCAGGGACTTGAGCATAATGCTGCTGTAGTCGTCATGGGCATCTTCAAAACGTTTTTCGTACTTCTCAATACCCAAACCAGCGGTGACGGCAAACATGCCGATATAGTCTGCAATGCCACTGTCCTTCGGTGCGATAAAGTCGGACAGACATTGGTTAGGACGTTGCACACCATCGATGATAGGTTTTTCTGTTTGCTGACGAGTGCCATAGTATGTCAGCGCCACTTGGGTACGGCTGTCGTCGGTATAAATTTCGATGTCGTCATCATTGACGGTATTCGCAGGGAGCAGCGCGATTACGCCATTGGCACTGAGCCAGCGACCATCGATGATTTTCTTCAACATCGCCTGACCTTCGGCAAATACTTTGGTGGCCGCTTCGCCTACAACTTCATCCGTCAGAATTGCGGGGAACGGTCCTGCTAAATCCCAGGTCTGGAAGAACGGACCCCAATCAATGTACTGCGCAATCGTCGCCAGATCATAATTTTTAAAGATACGGCGACCGATAAACTTTGGTTTGACAGGCGCATTGGCGCCGACAAAATTGAGCTTCATTTTATTGGCGCGTGCTTGTTTTAACGTGACCATCGGCGTAGCTTTTTTGTTCGCGTGCTGTACGCGAATACGCTCGTAATCGGTAGCCAGATCGTCCATATATTGATCACGGCTCTCTGGTGTCAGCAGCGATTGCGCGACCGAGACTGAGCGTGAAGCATCAGGTACATACACCACTGGGCCATCGTAATTGGGTGCAATTTTTACTGCGGTATGCGCGCGGCTGGTGGTTGCGCCGCCAATCAGCAGCGGTATTTTTAGCATGCGGAAATGAGGGTCGCGCTGCATTTCTTTTGCGACATAGGCCATCTCTTCCAGTGACGGTGTGATCAGGCCAGAGAGGCCGATGATGTCGGCATTTTCCGCTTTGGCTTTAGCTAAAATTTCTGAGCAGGGCACCATGACGCCCATGTTGACGACTTCAAAATTATTACATTGCAAAACCACGGTGACGATATTTTTGCCAATGTCGTGGACGTCACCTTTGACGGTGGCGATGACAATTTTCCCACGGGGTTTGTTGTCGCCACTCCGCTTTTTTTCTTCTTCAATATACGGGACTAAATGCGCAACGGCTTGCTTCATAACACGGGCAGATTTAACGACTTGTGGCAAAAACATTTTGCCTTGGCCAAATAAGTCGCCGACGATATTCATGCCGCTCATCAGCGGTCCTTCAATCACTTGTATGGGGCGTCCGCCAGCATCCATGATTTGTTTACGGGCTTCTTCCGTATCTTCTACTATCCATTGCGTGATGCCGTGCACCATTGCATGCGAGAGACGTTTTTCTACAGACTCGCTACGCCATTCCAGCGTGGCTTCTTCTTTCTTGCCGCCTGCTTTGAGGGTGGCCGCAATTTCTATCATGCGCTCGGTCGAGTCGTCGCGACGGTTCAGTACCACGTCTTCTACACGCTCACGCAACTCAACATCCAGTTCGCTATATACGCCGACCATACCCGCGTTGACGATACCCATCGTCATACCTGCCTGGATTGCGTGATACAGGAAAACGGTATGAATCGCTTCACGCGCCGGATCGTTGCCGCGGAAAGAGAAACTCACATTGGACACACCGCCACTGATTTTGGCGCCGGGCAAATTTTGGTGTATCCAGCGCGTCGCGTTGATGAAATCGACTGCGTAATTATTGTGCTCTTCAATACCGGTGGCGACGGCAAAAATGTTGGGGTCAAAGATGATGTCGTAAGGATCAAAATCGATCGTATCAACCAATAAACGATAAGCGCGTTCACAGATTTCTACCTTACGATCATAGGTGTCGGCCTGACCTTTTTCATCAAATGCCATGACGATGACGGCGGCACCATATCGCTTACATAATGTGGCTTGTCGCAAAAACTCGGCTTCGCCTTCTTTCATCGAGATCGAGTTAACGATGGCCTTGCCCTGCACACATTTTAGTCCCGCCTCAATCACCGACCATTTAGACGAGTCGATCATGATAGGCACGCGAGCGATATCTGGTTCTGATGCGATTAGGTTTAAAAAGCGTGTCATGGCCGCGAGCGAATCGAGCATCGCCTCGTCCATATTGATATCGATGACCTGCGCGCCGTTTTCTACTTGTTGGCGCGCTACCGCCAAGGCTTCGTCGTACTGTTCGTTCAGAATTAGACGTGCAAATGCTTTTGATCCGGTGACGTTGGTGCGCTCACCTACGTTGACGAACAGAGAATCCTGATCAATCGTAAATGGTTCCAGACCAGATAGCCGCATGCAGTTGGTAATTGCTGGAATTTGACGCGGAGTGATCGGCTTAAGCAACTCTGCAATCGCTTTAATATGTGGCGGTGTCGTACCGCAGCAGCCACCAGCAATATTGATGAATCCACTCTCGGCAAATTCCTTTAGCAATGCAGAAGTGTCAGCAGGTAGCTCGTCAAAGCCGGTGTCACTCATAGGATTGGGCAGACCGGCGTTGGGATAAATACACACAAAAGTGTCTGCAATCTTAGAGAGCTCTTCGGCGTAAGGGCGCATTAAGGTCGCACCTAATGCGCAGTTCAAACCTATCGTTAAAGGCTTGGCATGGCGCACTGAATTCCAAAACGCTGGCACGGTTTGACCGGACAAAATACGACCTGATGCGTCGGTGACGGTGCCAGAAATCATGATCGGCAAGCGTATACCAGATTCTTCAAAATACTGATCAATCGCAAATAAAGCGGCTTTGCAATTTAAGGTATCAAAAATAGTTTCGACCAGTAGCACATCTGCGCCACCCGCGACCAGACCACGGGTTTGTTCCAGGTAGGCCGCAACCAATTGATCAAAGGTCACATTACGTGCTGCAGGGTCATTCACATCAGGCGAGATGGATGCTGTCTTGGGGGTGGGGCCGAGGGCGCCAGCGACAAAACGTGGCTTGTCTGCGGTTGAATATTTATCGCAAGCGGCACGGGCAATTTTTGCAGCTGCAACGTTCATCTCGTAGGCCAGATGAGCCATGTGGTAATCATCTTGTGCGACAGTGGTAGAGCCGAAGGTATTGGTCTCGATCAGATCGGCACCCGCAGCGAGATATTGCTCGTGAATTTCTTGAATAATATGCGGCTGTGTTAGTGACAATAATTCGTTATTGCCTTTGACAAATAATTCTCTGACACCTTCCGGACCCTTGAAGTCCTTAAAGCGTTCGCCACGATAATCCGCCTCAGTCAATTTGTATTGCTGAATCATCGTCCCCATCGCACCATCTAAAATCAGAATGCGTTCTTTCAACAATGCGCGCAGACGTGCTTCTGTGCTGACAGCTGTCGTTGCACTTGCGTTGAGATTCGTAGCGGGAGTGGATTTTGCGGTAGTCATGGAAGATGCTCTTAATGAAACAAAAAACCCGATCAGCTCATACAAAAAATGCAGGCGGGACCGGGCGTTCCTTTTAGCTGCACTTATTACGCGCCCGCAATCTGAGTATCAAATCGGCGCAAGTTAAAGATTATACGATAAAGAGAGTGTGACAAATTTAGTCTGGAGCAGGATTGGCTTGTTTCCCTTATGCATTTTTGTTACTTGCTAATACGATTTTAATAAAGTGGATGTCAGAGCCATCATTTTGATTCTTGAGCGTCAATTTTTTGTCGATAAATATTACGTACACCGGAATTAATAGTTTTTATTGCAAGAAATATTATTATAAGTGATTGAATTTAAAAGAATTTAATGCTTGATTCCAATTTGGCATGATAAGTGCTTTATTGACGATCAGCTTCAACCATAATCATCAATAACATGTGAGGAAAAAATGAACATTTTAAAAAAATCTGTAAAAAAATTGAGTTTGGCAATAGCATTGACTCTTGGCGCTGCTGCTGTCGCAGGTAATGCATCTGCTGCGATATTTGACGGTGGTCTGCCATCAGGCTGGGTATGCACTGGTGGTTGCGGTACTTCCGGTGCAAATGGCGTAGTTGGTTTGTCGCCAGTTGGCAGCAGCAAATACGGCTGGGTTTCTACTAACGGTGGGGTATCTGGAAATGTATTGGCGGCAGTTGGTGCTTCTAGCACTAACGGTTCTACATTGCGCAGTACTTTGTTTTCATCTAATGCTGGTGACGCATTGAATTTCAGTTTTGACTTCATCACTTCTGATGGCGCTGGTTTTTCTGATTATGCTTGGGCTCGTTTGTTAGACTCTTCCTTGAACCAGATCGCTTTGCTTTTCACGGCGAGAACTACACCAAACGGCAATAGTGTTCCAGGATTTGGTATGCCAGGTATTGCAGCAACGATTAATCCAGGCGTAGTGACAATTGTTCCTGGTGCACCTTCTTGGGCGCCTTTGGGTAGCAGCAGTGGTACTTGCTACAGCAATGGTTGTGGTTACACTGGTTGGGTATCTTCGACTTATAACGTCGCAGCGGCAGGTAATTATTATCTGGAATTTGGTACTGCTAATTACGTTGATACTGCTTATCAAACAGGTTTGGCATTTGATGGCATTACTATCGGTGGCAAGCCAATTGAAGATGTTCCTGGTAATGTGCCTGAGCCAGCGTCACTCGCATTGCTTGGATTGGGTCTGGCAGGTTTGAGTTTTATGCGTCGTCGTAAATCATAATTCGTATTAAGTAATTTAAGCTGCGTTAAGCTGATTGTAGTTAGTTGGCTAAAATTAAAAAACCCACGATGTAAATCGTGGGTTTTTTTGTGTCTATATTTTCTGAGAAGAGCGGTTTAATTAAACCTAGATTTTCTATCAGACCGTTATTACGTCGTAGAAATACCGCGGTATGCCACATTCAAATGAATAATCTCGTCTTGATTTGAGTATAAACATTGCAGCGATAACTTCATACTTGTCGTCGCTCGACTAAGGAACTCTAGATAAAAAAAGAGCGCACCACCAAAATCGGTAATGCGCCCAAAAGGGATCGATACAAGTAAAACTAGTTTTTGCTGCGAGTGGCAACTAGGCTGGCTACAATAGAACTTGCCAGAATGCTGCCGATAACCAATAACGAGATAGCTGTTGGTATGTGCATCCATTCTACGATGAGCATTTTTATACCGACGAACATCAACACAAAGGCGAGACCAAATTTTAATAAGTGGAAGCGATTCGCCATATCTGCCAACAAGAAATACAGTGCACGCAGGCCCATAATCGCAAAAATATTAGACGTAAATACGATAAACGGATCGGTAGTAACTGCAAAAATTGCTGGAATTGAATCAACTGCAAAGATCACGTCGGATACTTCGATTAAAATCAGGACTAACAGTAATGGAGTAAAAACGCGCTTACCGTTTTCTACTACGCTGAACTTTTCTTTACGGAAGTCCTCAGTAAATGGGATCCATTTCTTCAAAAAGCGCAGGACAGGGTTTGCGTTTAGATCGGGTTCTTTTTCTGCTGCGACTAACATACGGAAACCCGTAACCAGCAAAAATACACCGAACAAATACAGTACCCAGGCAAATTGTGTGACGACCCAAGTGCCAGCCAGGATCATCGCGATGCGCATGACGATGGCACCCAATACGCCGTATAACAAGACTTTGCGCTGATATTGCAGCGGTACAGCAAAGTGACCAAAAATCAGCAGAAAGACGAATACGTTATCGACGGACAAGGATTTTTCAATAACGTAACCTGCCAAAAATTCCATCGCTTTAGCATCTGCTACAGCGCGTCCGAAAGTGTCCGTCAAATACATCCATAGGCCAAAGTCAAACAGTAAGGCCAGGCTGACCCAGACGGCTGACCAGATAGCAGCTTCTTTTACGCTAACTTTATGTGAACGCGAACCGCCCAGGGCAACTACGTCGAGTACAAGCATGCCCAAGACGAAAGCAATAAAAACTGCCCACATCCAAGGTTGGGCGATACTGTGAATCATTGAATTTCCTATTAAACCGGTTTGGTAGAAGAAGTGGTATAGGTTATGTGTGGTCTATACAGAGTGACGTTTGGCTGGGGCACACGGTTTTATGCAAGATGTTTTTTGCAATATGCGCACCCCAGCTAAACTTTATTCTTTATCTATAAAACCCAACAATTGCAACAGACTTAGGAACAGGTTAAGGATCGTGACGTATAAGCTGACTGTAGCCATGATGTAATTGGTTTCGCCACCACGAATGATGTTGCTAGTTTCAAATAAAATCATGCCAGACATCAGCAATACCATCGCAGCAGAAATCGTTAATGACAATGCGGGGATTTGGAAGAAAATTGCGCCCAGACTTGCCACAAAAGCGACCAGCATACCGATCATCAAAAAGCCACCCATAAAGCTAAAATCACGTTTGCTCACCAGCACATACGCAGACAAAGATAAAAAGATAGCACCCGTTAACCCCATTGCGCTCATCACAATCCCTGCACCGCCTGCCATACCAAGGTAATGGCTGATGATCGGTCCTATGGTCAATCCCATAAAGCCTGTCAACGCAAAGACAAATAAGATGCCTAAGCCGCTGTTTCGGAATTTATTAGTTAGGAATAGCAGACCAAAATAACCAACCAGCGTAATAATCATGCCCGGGTTTGGTAGAGCGAAAGCGATGCTGGCTGCGGCCGTCAGTGCGCTGAATAACAGCGTCATTGAAAGCAGCATATAAGTGTTGCGTAACACTTTGTGGCTAGCATCGACATTGCTGTCGCTGTAATCCACGGTTTGCACATTGCGTAAGGCGGAACGGTCTAAAATTTTCATGCTTTTCTCCTAGAATGTCGAAAACCTTAAAAGCTAAACTTATTTATTCGGACATTGCCAATAAGAACCAAGCGACAATGCCAGTCAGAAAGTAAGTTTTTCGCCTTTTTATACAAGGTGACCAAAGTATAGTGCGCCTCAATTAGTAATAAAAGTCGAATATAATTGATAAATGGTTCGTATAAAACGAAGTGTTTAGAAATATTGCAATCTTAAAATTTATGCAAAACCGCCGCAAAGCGTCGCAGCGCCTTGCTGGGACAATTTTGCGTAAGTCCTAAATCTATTCAATTTTTATTGGGTGCGGCCAACGATGACCAGCCTTAATTACAAGCATCTGCATTATTTTTGGGTCGTCGCCAAAGCGGGCAGTATTGCCCGTGCTAGCGAGCAATTGAACCTGACACCACAAACCATCAGCGGTCAAATTAGTTTATTTGAAGATATTCAAGGCGAGCAATTATTTAAGAAGCAAGGTCGCAATTTGCAATTGACCGAGGCAGGGCGATTGGTATTGGGTTACGCAGAAGAGATTTTTTCTTTGGGACAAGAGCTGGAAGAAGTATTGCAGCACAGACCGACCGCGCGCACGCTGCAACTGCGTGTTGGCGTGTCAGATGCGGTAGCTAAAGCCGTTGCTTATCGTTTGTTAGAACCTGCCTTGGCGTTACCGCAAACTTTGCGGATCAATTGCCGCGAAGGCAAGCTCGATGTCTTGCTTGCTGAGCTGGCTTTGCATAAGCTCGATATTGTGATTACTGATAGCCCGATGTCACCCACGGTCAATGTACGTGGATTTAATCACCAGCTTGGAGAATGTGGCATTAGTTTTTTTGCGACGGCTGCTCTGGCGCAGCAATATGGCGAGGCATTTCCTGCGTGTTTGCAGGGCGCGCCTATTTTATTGCCCGGAGAAGATTCTGCCCTACGTTCTAAACTGATGTTTTGGCTGAGTGAAAAGCAACTGCACCCGCGAATTGCTGGAGAATTCGACGATAGCGCTCTCATGAGCGCCTTCGGTCAGGCGGGGGCCGGTTTTTTTGCGGCGCCATCCTCCATTGCTGATATGGTCATACGTCAATACGATGTGCAGCAGGTGGGGCATACTGACGAGATTCGTGAACAGTTTTATGCGATTTCTGTACAACGCAAGTTGACGCATCCGGCAGTATTGGCGATTACTCAAGCGACGCAACAGAACCAAGTTTCCTAATTCAGGAACGTAGGTAGTGTGCTTTTATCTGATTTTCCGACAGTTAGTCATGTCTCCTAGTTGGAATTTTGTGGTTCAATAGATATCGAATCGATCATGCTGTAGATGCTACAGTCAAGCCGGAAAAATACATGCATAAAGCAGCAAATAACGGCATCACCAAGGCGCTCTTCGTTCAACTGCCTTTAGCTATGCTTGTTTGCATTAGCGTTGCATGTAATAAGCCAGCGGAGCAAACGGTAGCTACCAGCAAGCCAGTGCCACAAACCACTATTACTGCTTTGATCTGGGCGCCCGATTGGCCAGAAGAAATGCAGCGTATCGCCGATCAATTCAGTCAGGAAAACCCAACGATCAAAGTTGATGTGCAGTTTATGATCGGTGAT
>NZ_JBEONQ010000033.1:0-52319 GCF_040544445.1 Undibacterium sp. GrIS 1.8
ATGTCACATGTGCCGCTTCAAACAAGAAAACCAATCGCAACAGTGGCCACACCCATGCTCGACTTTACTGGTTTGGGTATTTTGCAAGAAGCTCAAGGGAGATAATTTTAATGCAGCTGTGGCGTAGGGGTGTCCGCTGTAGCCGTGAATTGATCGCATCAAGTCAGCTGCCTGCTTGGGTTCGGTAATGGCCGCATAGTTTGTTTTGGGAACAGAAGCCAAAGCGCCCTTTAAGTCCGAAGTTACATCGCGCTCTGCCGATCCAGTTGCAACGGCATATCTGAACACTTGACCACATATTTGTTTTATTCGATGCGCTGTCTCAATGGCACCTCGCGCCTCCATTTTTTGTACGGCTGCCAGTACATCACGCGGTCCAATCTCAATAATAGGTTTGCTGCCAATGTAAGGAAAAATATCTTTTTCCAACCAAGTGGTTAATTTTCCTTGAGTACTTTCGACGCGATTTGTTGCTGTTTTTTTAAGCCATGTCCGTGCGACAGCCTCAAAGGTATTTGCGGCTGAATCTGCACGCGCTTGTTTATCGTCCCGTTTGGCTTGTGCAGGATCAATGCCGTCAGCTATCAACTCCCTTGCAGCTTCACGTCGCTTTCTCGCTTTGGCAAGAGAAACCGCTGGATATACGCCTAACGCTAATGTTTTTTGCTTGTCGTTGAATCGGTAATTTAATCGCCAATATTTTCCCGAACTCTTAACCAGCAAAAAAAGTCCTTGCCCATCGGTGAATTTGTTGCCTGCAGGCTTACCGTCATGTTTTGCTTGCCGAATAAATGTGTCTGTTAATGCCATACCGCACCCCATTTGTTGGTACCTGAGTTTCTGCTTTTTATAAGTACCAACAGAAGTACCATGATTTTGTTGGTATCTGATAATACTGTAATGGATTGGGTTGGACAAGAATTAGTCTGAGCAGCTATAGAGCAGGCTGATTTTTGGACTTGATAACATTGGGTTAGACAGTGCAGTGGTGCGACCGACAGGAATCGAACCTGTATCGCCAGCTTCGGAGGCTAGCATCC
The DNA here is from genome assembly GCF_040544445.1 of Undibacterium sp. GrIS 1.8. NCBI lineage: Bacteria > Pseudomonadati > Pseudomonadota > Betaproteobacteria > Burkholderiales > Oxalobacteraceae > Undibacterium > Undibacterium sp. GrIS 1.8. The sequence goes on from NZ_JBEONQ010000033.1 coordinate 1,041, forward strand.
TATCCGTTGGAAGACGGTCACGTGCACAAATATTTGCAGAGCGCTATTGTAGCCGTTAGGGTTTCAATATGTATAAAAGAAAGTGATTTAATTTAATCTGGAGAGAAATTAAATACTATTGATCCATGCAAACTCATTATCAATAAGATCAGCAGCTTCGCCTTAAACTTTGATCTTACGTCAGATATCACAAGGCAACGTTGGTGCCAAAGGGTCTAGGTTTCCCTGTAATTTTCGGTACGATCCAGAGGTCATTCCCGTCCAACACTTAAACGCACGGATGAATGAATTGCCGTCGTGGAATCCCAGTAGATAGACAATTTCGTTCGGCGAGATGGTTGAGCGGGCGAGGTAATGTTGCGCTAGTTCTTGGCGCGTTTCTGTCAGCACTTCCTGATAGCTCACCGACTCGTCGCTGAGATGTCTTTGTAACGTACGCTTGCTCATCGCCAGCCGGCTGGCGGTATCCTCAATTGCACTTAATCCGCTTGGCAGCATCTCCAGCAGAGCGCTTTTGACTCGCTGTCGCACACTGGATGACTTATCCAAATCAGAATGCCTGCGCCTCAAACCCGGCTCAAAAAATAACCACATGGCATCGTTCTCGGTCAAAAACGGACGGCTAGCATCCCGGGCAGAAAATACAATGTGGTTGACGTCAGCTTGTCGTATTGGCCGCCCGAAATATACTTCGTATGGGGCGCTGCGCTCGGGCAATTGCGTCAGCAGATTCCTCCAGCGCGCGCCACAAATTAAAATATTGGGCAAGCGTTACGCTAGCGTCCTTGCATGCAAACAAGTCGCCCGGCAATTCCGCACGCTTCAGAACTTCAACAGGATTGAGTCCCATATCGGCAATCAACAACCTCCACGTTGGCTGGACGATGAACTGAGTGGCGTATTTCATCTTGGTGTTCTAATTTGCTCGCAGAATGCCGCTGCTTGGGTGGCTTGATGAAGATTCATCAAGTTTAATAGAGGCTCCAAAAGAATCTTCATCCAAGCTATTTCAAAAACCCATCTGAGCCTTAAGCCCGCCGATAAAGGTATCGTCGTCCTGTGTCTTACGACCCGCGATCATTTGCCGTGCGTCTTCACCCGCAGTGTAGCGAAGCTGGCTGCTGCCATCGGTGACTGCGCTATAAATAACATCAGCGACGACCTCAGGTGCCGAGGCATGTTGGGCAGACGGAGCAAAAGAATCGAACAGGCGTTTTACGGTGGGTTGATATTCAGCTAAGGACTCGTCGTTGTGGAAATCAAATGAGCGGCCACCAAAGTCCGTTTTGATCACGCGGGGTTCAACGATCTTCATCTTGACGCCAAAACATTCCAACTCGTAATGCAAAGCTTCGGACAAACCCTCAACGGCGAATTTGGTGCCGTGGTAAAGGGTGCCCAGCGGAAATGTCATCTTACCGCCGATGGACGAGATATTGACAATGGTGCCAGATCGCCTGCTGCGCATGTGAGGCAGTATCGCGGTGGTCACTGCCAGCAGACCAATTACATTGGTGTCGAACTGGCGCCGAATACTATCCATATCAAACGCCTCAAGCGGTCCATAGGCTCCTTAGCCAGCATTACTCAGCAGAACATCAATCTGTCCGAAACCTTGAATCCCGCCTGAAACTGCTTGCTCTACCGACGCGCTGTCTAGCACGTCCAGTTGCGTGACCAGCACGTTCTCAAGGGCAGATAGCTCCTTCTCATGCTAGGGATGTCGCATGGTCGCGATGATATTCCAGCCTTTGGCCTGAAAGTGCTTCGCAGTTGCCTTACCAATCCCACTGCTCGCACCGGTAATTAAAATGGTCTTGTTTATGTCAATTTTCTCCAAAAAATTCCGTTCGGTTTCGTCTTGTTTCGTCCTGCTTCTTCCTGCTTAGCTCTGTGAACGGTGGAAAAAATTATTGCATGGCGATGCGGCTGGCACACTAGCTATTGACGCCAATGTACAAGCAGATCGTGCCAAAGTGTGCCATTTCGTGCCATTTATGCTTGGAATAGGGTTCGTATTCAGCTTCGTACCCAACTCTGCATTAAAACTTAATTACGTCTTTGTCCCAATGCTTTTTCAATTTTTTGATCGGTTTTGTATTGGCTCAGCGCATACACGGCCCAGATGGTTGCCGGAATCCAGCCAAGAATCGTGATTTGTAAAATCAAACAAATGATGCCCGCAACAGGACGACCAATCGTGAAGAAAGTTAACCAAGGAAATATCAAAGCAATGAGTAAGCGCATTCAGGTACCTTCAAATCAGTAGATTAATAAAACAGGCTGGGTAAATTTAGAACTCGTCTTCTCTGCGGCCATCCACATTGGCTATCAACAAGAGTTTCGACAAAGTTATTCAAACGCTACCATAGTTTAATTACAGGACTTACGCAAATTATCAGCAATCCATTATGGATGAATATAATATACTCCCACTATGTATATTTAATTGTCCAGGTAATTGCTGGTCTATGTAGCGATTTTTAGATAAAAGCAGGGGAGTATAGCTAAATAATTTTTACAAATATTAGAACTTACACAAAAATCTGCCCCCCCTCACTAAGGTGACACCGAGGCAGAGAGAGAAAACAAGAGAATAGCGAATCAACACTTTTCCCTGCCTTGATTGTTGCTTTGTTTCTCCGAACTTCTGTGTCATTGGGGTTTGAAGCTTTTTCATCCAGTTTCAATGACAATGGCAGCAAATTTATTGAGATTGGGTTTGCTGTCTCGTGATTTTTATGCGCCTATGAACGGGTTCTTGTGGGTTTCTGGTCATTAATGCGTGGGTTTTTCATTCCAAACCGCAAGCTTTCACCTATAATCACAGGTTTGATGAGCTTAGCAACACAATAAGCTCGTTTGCAGCGCCCAGATTCAACTATAAATAAATTGCCACGAGGACTCCATGAGCAACGCACACGACCCGCACGACGACCACGAATCAGCGATCAAGACTCCAAAACAACTGATAGTTGCGATTGCTGCCAGCTTTCTGGTACCCATCATCATCATCGTTCTGCTAGTCAAATTTGTGACCACCGATAGCAAAATCGGTGCAGGTTCTGATGCACAAACACCAGAAGCCATTGCCGCTCGTATCAGCCCAATCGCTGATGAAGGCTTCACATTCAAAGACGCTAACGCACCTAAAGTATTGCAATCCGGCGAGGTTGTCTATAAAGCAGTGTGCTCTGCCTGCCACGATACCGGTGCTGCGGGTTCACCAAAATTTGGCGACGCAGGTGCGTGGTCTGCACGTATTTCTCAAGGTTACGATACGTTGGTATCACACGCGATTGCAGGTATCCGCGGTATGCCAGCCAAAGGCGGCAATCCTGATCTGGACGATGTTGAAGTTGCCCGCGCTGTAGTTCACATGGCAAATGCCGGTGGTGCCAAGTTTAAGGAACCTGAAGTGAAAGTCGCTGCCGCTGCAGCAGCTTCTGCAGAGGCATCTGCTAAATAAACTGTAGTTGCACATCATCTAAAAGCCAGTCTCATGACTGGCTTTTTTCATACATCTTCACTAAGATTATTTGTTAATTTTACAATTAACATATTACAATTCTGATCTCACGCAAGAAGACGTTCTTGCATTTTTTTGATCCATCTTTTTGATCCGATCCGGACTTCCAGTGAAAAAAACTTTTGCCCTTGCCACTATGGCAGCCACTCTGCTGTGTGCATTTCCTATTCACGCAGATGAAAAACCAGCCACCGTCGCTCCTATAGCTGTAAAACCCCAAGCTGCGCCATCCAACCTGACAAAAAACCTTCCCGACTCTGCAATGTGGCAAGTGTTTGAGGCAGTTACCACTGAATTGCGCAGCCTGCGCCCGCAACATCTCCCTGCAAGCGCCTTGGTGAGTAAATACAATGCCTTCGATTTTTCGCCATCGACTAAACAAAAATTATTCAAAGTATTTGGTACAGAAAAACCGGTACATATAGATGCCAAGTTACGTGCAGACGGAAAAATTGATCTGTCCGTGCTGGTCGATGCCTTGAACTACGCTGATCCAGTAATGAACTCCACTTTTCAGTGGGCGCCGATTACAAGTAACAGTAGTTTCGATGATAGCTTTCGCCAAGTCGACATTACCGCAAATATGCCTTGGTTCAGCATCGCAGATAAAGGTGGTTTGACGGTCAGGGCTGACGACATCAGCTACCAGGGCGCGCAATCCGTCAGCACACATGGCGGCTGGCTGGGTAAGGCTAGCGTCAAAATCGCGACGATCGATGTTAGCGACGCAACTAACGCTGTACACGGCGCAGCAAAAGACTTTACTGCCACATTTGATATTCAACAGCGTGAGAAATTTGTTGATATCGACTATCAGCTGGCTCTGCAGTCAGTCAAATGGGATAAAGATGAAATTGGTCCTATCCGCTTTGGGATCAAGCTGAATAATCTGGACGAACTCACCATGTCTAACCTGAAAAAGGACATGGAAAAATTAGAAACACGTAAATTACCAGATGCTAAACGCAACGCTGAAGTCATGGCAGCGATGAAAAAAGCGGGTTCAAAAATCATCACTCCGCTGAGCTCTTTGGATATCCAGGAATTATCAGTGGTGTATCACGGCTTTAAAGCCTTAGTGACCGGAAAAGTCAGTTTGAATAATACGAAACAAGCTGATTTTTCCTCTTTCGAGAAGCTCAAAGATAAGCTGGTAGCGCACTTTGATATGGAAATGCCGATGGGACTGGCCGAAGAGATTTCTAAGCTCGTTGCCCGTAGGTCTCTTGAACAAAAAGCAGAAAAAGGCCAGGTCGTGAGCGAGGATGCCGTCAATCAGACTGCGAACTTACTGTTGACTCAGACCATAGAAAATTTGCGGGCGCAAAAAATGATTGTTGTGGACGATCAGACTCTGCGCAGCAAAATCGATTTTGCTGATGGCAAATTGCTGGTCAACGGCAATCCGGTGTTTTCACCATCGCCAAAAGCTAGTACAAAAAAATAAGCTGTCAGTTTCTGCATTGGTTTTGAAAATAGCGCGTGATCATCAAGGGAGACCGGCTTGATCAACGCGCTGTTTTTTTATCGGTATTACAGTATCAGCATTGCCCGGAAATCGTTGACATTTGTCAGCGTTGGCCCGCTCACAATTAAATCGCCTAAAGCGGAAAAAAATCCATAGCCGTCATTGTCATCCAAGAGTACCGCAGGCCGCAGCCCTAAGCCTTGTGCGCGCTGTATCGTATCTGGTGTGCAGATCGCTCCGGCATTATCTTCCGAGCCGTCAATGCCATCGGTGTCACATGCCAGCGCATAAATCCCGGGGTGTCCGTCCAGCGTTTTTACCAGGCTGAGTAAAAATTCTGCATTGCGCCCGCCGCGCCCTTTACCACGCACAGTGACGGTCGTCTCACCACCTGACAAGATCACACAGGGTTTGCTGAATGGTTGATCTTTGTTTGCAATCTGTTTTGCCAGCGCTGCATGCATCATGCCTATGTCGCGTGCTTCGCCTTCTATTCCATCAGACAAAATATAGGCATTAATCCCGGCTGCACGCGCTGCGCTTGCTGCGGCATCCAATGCATGTTGGGCGGTGGCGATGATGTGATGCTGATGTTGTTGAAAAATCGGGTTATCCGGTTTTGGCGTCTCACCTGCACCGGATAACAAATGCTGCTCGATATTTGCCGGAATAGTGATCGCGTATTTGCGCAAAATGGCTAATGATTGCTCGCAGGTGGTCGGGTCTGGCAAGGTCGGGCCGCTGGCAATCACACCAGCTTCGTCACCCGGAACATCGGATATCAGTAGCGTCACCACTTGTGCTGGTGCGCAAGCCAATCCCAGCCGACCACCTTTGATCGCAGACAAATGCTTACGGACGCAGTTCATCTCACCGATGCTCGCGCCGCTTTTCAGCAGTGCTTTATTGATTGCCTGCTTTTGCTCCAGCGTGATATTAGCGGCTGGTAGCGCGAGCAAGGATGATCCGCCGCCAGAGATCAGACATAGCACCAGATCATCCGCAGTTAATCCCTGCACCATCTGCAATATACGAGCGGCAGCCTGCTGACCTGCAGCGTCTGGTACCGGATGTGCTGCCTCGATTACTTCGATTTTTTTGCAGGTTGCACCATGCCCATACCGGGTTACCACAAGGCCGGTGAGTTGATCCGCATTTCCTCGCCAATGTTGCTCAACTACCTTAGCCATGGCTGCTGCACCTTTACCCGCACCGATCACAATCGTGCGTCCTTTGGGCGGTGGCGGCAGAAAAGCTGGCAGACATTTCTCTGCACTGACGGCATCCACCGCAGTCTGATACAAGGAACGTAAAAAAGCGTGCGGATCGGAGATTGTCATCACAGGTCTTTAAAAAATGAGATTAACAGGGCTTACGCACAATTGTCCCGGCAAGGAGCCGGACCGGAACTGGGGCAGTTTTGCGTAAGTCCTAATTAAAGTAGGATAGCGCTTTTAACCCTTTGCACAATACGACGATGATAAACCAAAGCAATTACGATTTTAGTTCCGTCCATCATGCCATGCAGCGTTATGTTGATAAAGAGATTCTGGCGGGCGTGTCCACTGCGGTGCTGGTCGGGCGCGACCTGGTCGATGTGCATTGTGCTGGCTGGGCAGACAAAGAGAACGGTATCGCTTTGCGTGAAGATCATTTATTCCGTATTTTTTCTAATAGCAAACTGGTGACTTCGATTGCGGTTTTACAGTTGATGGAAGTGGGAAAACTGCAGCTCGACGACCCGATTGAGCAGTACTTACCGCAACTGGCCAAGCGCCGCGTACTCAAACCCGGCGCGACCAGTTTGGATGATACCGAACCCGCCCGGTCTTCTATCACCATCCGCCAGTTACTGACACATACCTCGGGCTTGAGTTATGGCCTGCTGGATCACGGCAGCATGATTTACAAAGCGTATGTAGAACGCAAAGTATTGAATGCGGCAGCCCCTTTATCTACACTGATCGATGTGCTGGAAGAGCTGCCGTTGACCTTCCATCCTGGCACACAATGGGAATATTCGATTGCTACGGATGTCTTGTCGCGCCTGGTCGAAGTCGTCAGTGGAGTCCCTTTTGATGTGTATTTGAAGGCGCATATTTTTGATCCGCTTGGTATGCAGGACACCAGTTTTTGGGTCACCGGCGAGAAGCAGACCCGGCTAACGGCGTATTACGCTGGCAGCGATCCCAGCAATATTCTGCAACGTGGACTGAAGCGGCTGGAAAAATCCCCCTACCCCGGTGCTTTCGTCACGCCGGTGCCGCGTTTGTCTGGCGGCGGCGGTCTGGTGTCCAGCTTGCACGACATGATCGCGCTGCTGCGCGGACTGCTGCCTGGTGGTTTTCAGCTACTACAACCCGAGACCATCGCCCTGATGATGCGCAATCATTTACCAGACGGTACGGGCATCGCTTTTCCGGGTGTGGGTAACATCCCGGGCAAAGGTTTCGGGCTGGGTGGTGCCGTGACCTTGGTGCCATCGTCAATTGATCCATCGGCCTCTACCGGTGAATTTGAGTGGGGCGGCATCGCGGGAACGCATTGGTGGATTTCACCCAAGAACAACCTGGCTGGCGTGCTGATGGCGCAAAAGCAGATGAGCTTCTGGCATCCGTTTTCATTTGAATTCAAACGCCTGGCGTATCAGGCGGTTGGTGCGGTTTAGATTGGCGGTTTTTGCTGATATCGTCGAGGTGCATGGAAAGTCAGGAAAAGCCGCCTTTCCATGCCCCGAGGTTAAACATATACTAGGATGGAGTAATTTTTAACGTCCAATCATTCTCTGGACAATTAAGTTAATTATTGATGATACTCCCCTTATTTTGACATTTAATGGGGAGTTTTTCTGTATTTGTTTAATTTGTTTAGGCTGCGATGTTGAGATGGGCAGGGGGATTGATTGCCGCATCTTGCCTTAATGACACGTCGTCTTTGACTTTCGCTATCCCAAACAAAGGCCGTAACAGCGCAACCCGACGTACTATTTCAAAGATCCCAAAGCTGATCGTCAAGGTGAGTAAAATCAAAATCGGACCTTCGATCGCTGGCGTGAGTTTAGCTGGTTTGAAATAATGTGCCATCACGATGATCAGTGTTTGGTGCACGATATACACAGGGAACACCGCTTGCGTCAGATAACGTCGCTGGCTGCTGTCAAATTGCAGGTGGCGATGGGCAAAGCCGCAGACTGCGAGGATGGCGCTCCATTGGCACAAGGCATACACCACACGTTGCAAGTGACGCCAAAATTCGACCTGCGACGCTGGTATCACTGTCTCGCCCATGGCGTAATACACAATCAGCGAACCCCAGCATGTGATGGCGATACCCAGATTGAGCCAACGTTGCGGATTAAGCCGTGCCCAGAAGTTCGCTTGCGTTGCTAACAGCGCGCCCATTAAAAACAGCACAAAATAGTTGGCGTGGTTGTACCAGTCATCCACCAGTGCATGGGTTTGCGGAAAACGACTAAACAGGCAGATACGTTCGATCGCAAAAATAGCCACGGGCAGAGCAATGATCTTCCAGCCCGTCAGTAAATTCGCCAGCCAGTCAGAGATAGTGTTAAAGCGTTTGCCCAAGGCGAGTATCAAACAACCGAGCACGACGCTGTACACCCAGAGATAACTGACAAACCAAAGATGATTCCAGGTCGGCAGGCGGAGGCAGCCGTCTTTGTCGCAAAAGCCGTGGTAGGCCTTTAAATACAGCTGCATAAAGTCGAAATAGCTGCCTTGGTAGGCGACTTTTTCCATGACTTCAAAATACGATTGTGGCGGTACGATCACCAGCATGCCGAATAACAGCGGTATCAACAGACGGCTGCTGCGCTGGCGCATGAATTGTGTTGCGCTAAGCTTTTTCAGCATGAAGGCCGACGCGACACCAGAAATCATAAACAGCAAACTCAGCCGCCATGGCGATGACAGCATCATCAGCGGCTCTATCGCGTCACTGGCGAAAGCACTTTTGATATGAAAACCCCAAGTCACGTAATACATGCCGGTGTGATACACGATCAATAGCATGAAGGCAAAAATACGTACCCAGTCCAAAAAATATAGGCGAGCATTGATATTAGTATTGTCAGCGTATGGGTTCATGGCAGCGATCTCTGAAGTTGTTTAGATTGAACAATTTCAGATTAAATCGATGCACAGACAGAGGCCAGCGGAATGTGGCGAGATGGGATTTAGCCGGGGCGAGTCGGAATTGTCTGCAATTTTTCCATCACTTCCGCCCGATATTGGCGACTGCAAGGTACTCGTGCGCCGCCTCGTAATACCAGTTCGCAATCGCCTTTATCTAGAGTAACGATGCTGTCTATCCAACTCAACTGCACCGCTGCACGACGATGACAGCGGATAAATTGTGCGCCAAGCTGATCCACTAATCCGCTTAAGGTCTGGCGCATTAGGGGATGCTCGCCGGCAGTGTGCAGCACCACATAATTGTCGGCAGTTTCTATCCACTCGATATGTTCAACACGGACGACGCGGGTAACGCCACGCTCGGTAATTAATAGCTGCTGGATCGCATGACCAGTGCCAGCCACTGGCACCTTCGCTGGCAAGGTTGGCGTCTGGCTGCGGTCTTTAAACCTAGCCCGTACTCGCTCCAGCGCGCGTTGCAAACGGCTCTGATCAAACGGCTTCAGCAAATAGTCAATCGCATTGGCGTCAAACGCCTGGATCGCATATTGGTCATAGGCAGTCACGAAGACGATCAGCGGTGCAGGGCCATCAAGATGATTGGGCAGTGATGCGGCCAGTTCCAGTCCGCTGACTTCTGGCATTTGGATATCGAAGAAAGCGACATCCGGTTTGAACTCCGCCATTGTTTGTAAAGCCTCAATTGCATCCCGCGCTTCTTCCATCGCGCTGATATCCGGTTCTTGCGACAACAGGCGGCGCAGCTTGTCGCGTGCGGGACGTTCATCATCGACAATCAGGACGCGCATGCGGTTCTCCAGGGCAAACGCATTTCTGCCAGAACACCAGCGGGACTGAGCTGAGTAAGCCTGAGGCTTGCAGTGTCGTCACCGTATTGCAAAGCAAGGCGTTCGCGGATGTTGCGCAGACCTATGCCGGAATGGCCGTCAGAGTCTGCATCTTTGGTCTGAAGCTTGCCCTGATCATCTCTCAGCCGCAGGACTAGCATATCGGATTTGCCGCTGTCGTCCACTTCACCTGTCTGATCCCTCTCACGCTTTGCGCTGATCTGGATATGCGTAGTTTGGCGACACTGCTCGACCGTATGCTTAAAGATGTTTTCCAGCAGCGGCTGCAGGCTCATGACTGGCATGGTGCAGGTCAAAGTGTCGGGATCGATTTGCCAGTCCAATGTCACTCGATCAGCATAGCGCTCTGCCATGACGCTGGCATAACCTCGCACCAGGCGCAACTCGGTGGCGAGCGGCGCTTCATGCTGCTCGCTGACCTCTAAGGTGGCGCGCAGAACATCAGCTAGCTGAATTAGCGTGGCATCGGCTTTTTCGACATCGGTGTGCATCAGGGAAGAAATCGTATTGAGCGCATTAAATAAAAAATGCGGCTGCATCTGCTGCGTCATTCTTTGCAACTGCGCTTGCCGTAACAAGGCATTCGATTGTTCGGCGTGTAGTTTTTGTTTGACCAGCTCAAAGTAAGACAGCAGGCCAAACAAAATCACCATAAACATACTCAAAAATATCGAGAGCTTGATCGATTCATATAAAAATAATTCTGGCCAGGCCCGGTGATAGTAAGACATACCCATGAGTGCATACACCGCATGTCGTATGCCAAATGTGATCGGTACAAAACAGATCCATTGCAATGGCAAGCACAAAATTTGCAGCGCAAACCAGCGCCACGGCGTTGCCAGCAAGTAGTCATACGGTTTTGTCAGGCGCCTTTGTGTGAGCCAGATAAATAGACCGGTGATTGCAGACGAACTTTCCCACAAGATCGGCTGCCAGAGTAGCCTGCCGCCGTCGCGCTGGAAGTCCTGTACGGCAACCGAGACCATGAGCAAAGTAAACAACAGCCATGCCATGACGACAGTGATTTTGCTGCGGGTGGAATGCATACGTTTGTACTTGGTTACGTTAATCGATGTAAAAAAGACTGCCAGACTGCCGCGCTAAAGCGCCGATGATTGCCGATTCTGTCCTGTCTGTCAAAACATGCGATGTGACTCCACCGTAGCAGAGGAACTAATCATCAGGCAAATTTGTCAACATTCTGGTAATGAGCATATTCTGCGACATTGAGAAAGTGCCATTGCAAAAATGATCAATTTTTCATATAAATGAAGAACGAACGGCAGAAACAAGTCCTTACAAGTATTTTGGTGCAGCGCACAAAAAAATACTTGACCCGATAAATTAAAGGCGTACAATAAGAATTGTTGCGGTGCACCATTCAGGTAAATGAGATGGAAAGCGCTGTCAAATTCCGCATTCGGATACTTACTAATAGTCACGAATACTTAAGAATACTCACTTTTATCTTTCCAGGAGAACACCATGTTCACAACACCAGAACAATTTATCGCTGCTACTAAAACTTCTATGGAAGCGCAATTCGCTTCTTTGACCGCTTTGAACAAAAAAGCATTTGAAGGCTTAGAGCAAATTTTTGCTTTGAACGTCAGCGCTGCTAAAGCGACTTTGGAAGAAGGCACTGCAACTGCTAAGCAATTAGTTGGTACTAAAGATCCAAAAGAATTTATGGCTCTGGCAGCTGCTCAAGCACAACCTAGTGCAGAAAAAGCATTGGCATATGGCCGTCATCTGGCATCCATCACTTCTGCTACTCAAGCTGAATTTACTAAAGCAGTAGAAGCACATATCGCTGAAACAAATACTAAAGTCGTTGCTTTGATCGACGAAGTCACTAAAAATGCACCCGCAGGTTCCGAGCAAGCAGTAACAGCATTGAAATCCGTCATCGGCAATATCAATGCAGGTTACGAGCAATTGTCTAAAACTAGCAAGCAAGCTGTTCAGACTCTGGAAGAAAACTTGGCAAATGCCACTCAGCAATTTACACAAGCTGCTGAAAAAACGACTAAAAGCAAGAAGTAATACTTGATGGTACTTGCAGTGCTTAGCTGAAACATCAGCTGCAACGCATCAGGCAACACGGTTTTAAAAATGGGCTCTCGGAAACGATGAGCCCATTTTTTTCGCCCAGTTTTAATCTGCTTTTTAATCTACTTGCTAATACCGCCTCTGCATCAAACGATATTAGGCGATCCTGAACGGTAAGGATTAAAATGGAAAATAACAAGGGGATTTAAAAAATGCCCATCATTCCAAGCTCACCCATGAGCATTCACCGAGGAGATTCACATGCAAGACGTCGTCATCGTTGCTGCCGGTCGCACCGCAGTAGGTAAATTTGGTGGTTCATTAGCAAAAATTGCCGCTTCTGATCTTGGTGCACATGTCATCCGAGGTTTACTGGCCAAAACTGGTTTGAGTGCGGAACTGATCAATGAAGTTATTTTAGGCCAGGTATTAACCGCAGGCGTAGGCCAAAATGCGGCGCGTCAGGCAGTGATCAAAGCGGGTTTGCCAAATATGGTACCGGCATTTACGATCAACAAAGTCTGCGGTAGCGGTCTTAAGGCGACGCATCTTGCCGCGCAATCCATCAAAGCTGGGGATGCCGATATCATCATCGCTGGCGGTCAAGAGAATATGAGTGCTTCGCCCCATGTTCTCAACGGTTCCCGCGACGGTTTTCGCATGGGTGATGCTAAATTAGTCGATACCATGATCGTCGATGGTTTATGGGACGTGTACAACCAATATCACATGGGTATCACTGCTGAAAACGTGGCTAAAAAATTCGGCGTAACGCGTCTGGAGCAAGATGAGTTTGCACTGGCTTCACAAAACAAAGCAGAAGCGGCACAAAAAGCCGGTAAGTTTGTAGATGAGATTCTGCCCTTTGAAATCGCCAGCAAAAAAGGCACGACCGTATTTGATAGCGATGAGTTCATCAAGCACGGTACTACGCTGGAATCGCTCTCCAGCTTACGCCCGGCTTTTACCAAAGATGGCACAGTAACCGCAGGTAATGCCTCTGGTTTGAATGACGGCGCAGCAGCGGTCATCATGATGTCGGCACGTAAGGCTGAAGAACTGGGTTTGCCGGTATTGGCACGTATTAAGGCCTATTCCTCTGCCGGTATTGACCCAAGCATCATGGGTATGGGACCGGTGCCCGCTGCCCAATTATGTTTGCACAAAGCAGGTTGGAATCATCAAGATCTGGATTTGATGGAAATCAACGAAGCCTTCGCCGCACAAGCAATTGGCGTCAATAAGGAAATGGGCTGGGATACCAGCAAGATCAACGTCAATGGAGGCGCGATTGCGATTGGCCATCCTATCGGTGCATCCGGTTGCCGTATTTTGGTCAGCCTGATCCACGAAATGATACGACGCGACGCCAAGAAAGGACTAGCCAGTTTGTGTATCGGTGGCGGCATGGGCGTGGCGCTGGCGATAGAACGGTAGTCGATATCAGCACCATGCATTAGAAGTTCTGATGTTCGTCAGCGGATGCAAATCAATCATTGCATCCGCTTTTTACTTTGTCTGGAGAGCCTGTGCAATGCTGATTAATTACCCATCGCGCCCGTCATTACCGTATGTCCCCCTGCAAAAGGGAACCGACTTCTGGATACTCGATAATGCCTTGCCTGATCCAGATGCAGTACGCCAGCGAATTTTGACGCGCCATGACTGGCAACTAGGTTTCCCACATAGCAAAGAAACTTGGCCAGGTAAGCGTGTGCATGATGCCTTGACTGCAGAAGAAATGGCACCGATAGAGCAATGGGTTAAAACGGTGACGGGTAAAGATAAGATTTGGGTGACCACCGCACCGGATGGGCAAAAGCTGGATCACAATGTTGGGCAAATGGTCGGGGCGACCGAAAGCGGTGCACGGCCCCATACCGATAGTCGCGTCTTTTGCAGATACGCCGCCGTCATTTATCTGACACCGAATGCGCCCGAGGATGCAGGTACCAGCATCTTCCGCCTACGTTATCCCGATGGCACTTTAAGTGGGAATATTTGTCCTCCACCACATCGCAATTTACTCGATGCGCTCAAGGTACGCTTTTTGCCGCCACAAGCCTGGCAAGAAGATTGTCGCCTGAAAAATATTTATAACCGCATGGTCTTATACAAAGCTAATCTGGTGCACAGCGCGACTGCTTACTTTGGTAGCGAAGACCACGACAAACGGCTAACGACCGTATTTTTTTGGATGGCGGAGGATTAGCACTTACGCTACAAAGATATAAAAAAATCCCGCAAATTTCGCGGGATTTTTTTATTGGACGGTACAACTATTTAGTACGATTTACTCAATGCCATGCATTTTTGCACGCATCCATTTATTCAAACTCATAAATACCAATCCAGCAGTGATAGGAATGATCGTGAATATCAGGAAGAAAGTCGACAGCGAGTAAGTCTCAGAAATATGATCAATATAACTTCCGGTAACGCCTGCCAGCTTATTCGCGATTGCAGTATTCAGGTACCAGACGCCAAACATCAAACCCAGTAAGCGCGGTGGTGCCAGTTTGCTGATGTAAGACAGTCCGACCGGAGAAATACAGAGCTCGCCCATTGTATGAAACAAGTAAGCAACGATTAAGAAAACCATACTGACAGAGGCTGTTTTTGCACCTGCAGGAATACTGGCCGAGCCATAAGACAGTGCGGCAAACCCTAAACCCAGCAAGACCAAGCCAACGCCAAACTTCACCGGACCGCTTGGATTCCAATATTTTTCCCATATTTTAGAAAACATCGGTGCCAGAATAACGATGAAAAACGAATTTAAAACGCCAAACCAGGTCGCTGGAACACTCGATTGATCGAGCGAGAATTCACGAGACAACATCCAGATCACGAGCGACCAGATCAATGCCATACAAACTACCAGCAGCATATTGGACATCAGATATTTCTTTGCCGTGCCACCAAATAATTTCACTAGTAACCAGGACAAAATCAAGGTCGGGATAACGGTAAGCAGACTATTAATGATTTTGAAAACCATTCCACTTGCGCCGATCAAAGAACGATCAGTATAGTCGGCTGCAAAAATGGTCATAGAACCGCCGGATTGCTCAAACGCGAACCAGAAGAAGATGGTGAAGAAAGAGAACACACAAATCGCTTTTAAACGATCAGCGACAATATGAGGTGCCGCTTCTTCATGCACGACCGTGCTGGTTTGTTGTGATTTAGAGAGACCGATTTCGCCAAAAATACCTTGGGCAAAATAAAACTGTACAGCGCCTAACAACATGAAAGCACCTGCCAGACCAAAACCTAAAGGCCAGGAAATTTTTTCACCGATATAGCCGCACAACAAAATACCGAAGAAAGCACCAGAATTGACGCCCATATAGAACAAGGTATAGCCACCGTCGCGACCACTCTCATTGTCCTTGGTATACAACTGACCAACGATGGCAGAAATATTCGGTTTGAACAAACCAGTACCGGCAACAACTAAGCCTAAACCCGTATAAAACATGGTGGGTGTATCAAACAGTAAGCAAGCATGTCCGGCCGCGATAATGAAGCCACCTAACACTACCGCTCTACGACTGCCGAGTATTTTGTCTGCAATATAGCCGCCTAAGATCGGTGTTAAGTACACTAGGCCTGTGTACCAGCCGTACAGCGACGTCGCATCAGCGCGAGTCCAGCCCCAGCCGCCTTTGGCAATCTCGGTGACTAAAAACAGCACCAGCAAAGCGCGCATGCCATAGTAAGAAAAACGCTCCCACATTTCTGTAAAAAACAGCACGAACAAACTATCTGGATGTCCCAAAATAGTGTGTGCCCCAGGATTTTGAATTTTGTTCAAATGACTCTCCGTAATCAGTTTTTGGATAAAAAGGGATTTTGTCCTGCTCTTTTTTGAATTTTGCTCAATGCGATTGGGAGTAAGCTCGCATGCTACCGTCACTCAATATTGTTTAACCCTGACAAATATCTGCTGGCCCTGGTTTGCTTATTTTTTAAGCGAATGGTATCAATTCGGCGGCTAGCTTACCATGTGCCTAGTCTGGCAAAGTCTGGCTAATGCCAGAACCGATATTTGTTTGCTGAAATTGAAGATAGACATTATTTTTTTCGGCATTTTGTATAAATCAATTCGTCTGGCGTTGTTTTATGTGTCATTTCTGTTTTGGTCAACTGTCAGCGCTAGACGCTTAATGGCGCGCTATTTGCGACACTCTTTTATGTCACTATTACTTCAGCAGCGGTCATTTTCTTAAGATGCTATCAATCTCTGAGATTGCATAGCGATAGGGCTGACGGCATAATCAATCGTCATTGATCACAACAGAAAAAATCTACAGACAATTTCCTGACTGATTTTTTTGTTCTCGCCTCCTTTGTACGATCTTTTTTGAATCAGTCGTTTTATTTAAGGGCATCATGCGTACTACACCGATCAAAATCTTTGCCTCGCTGATGAGTCTGACTATGATGTCTGCTGTCAGCGCTGCCGAAAGTCCTGCCGTGAACAATACTTATCAAATGCCTGCGGCTGAATTGCAAGCTGTAGTCGACGCCCCGCGTGGGCCATCTCTCCAAATGGGACCGCAGCGTAAAGTGGCCTTGCTGGTGAGTTTGCCTGGTTTGCCGTCTATCGCCGATGTGGCGCAACCCGAGCTTAAGCTGGCAGGTTTGCGTATTAATAGCAAAATGCGTGCTGCCAGCCGGTTTGAATTTGGTGACGGTATGTCGCTGCTCGACGTGGCGACGGGCAAAACCCGTAATGTTACTGGCTTGCCTACTAATCCGCGGATTGCGGATACTGCCTGGTCAGCAGACGAACGCTGGATTGCCTTTAGCCGCTGGAGCGATAGTGGTGTGGAACTCTGGTTGCTGGATGTAGAAAAAGCCAGCGCGCATCGCCTGATTAAAGAACCCTTAAATGCAGTTGCCGGTGGTGGTTTTACTTGGCTAAGTGGCTTATCCTTATCAACGCCAAATACGCCGCAAAAACTGCTAGTGCGGGTCAATCCGCTCAAGCAAGCTGCAGCACCTGTCGCACCTACTGCGCCAACGGGGCCGAATGTTCAAGAAAGTTTGGGCGGTAAGGTCACACAAAACCGGACTTATCCCGACATGTTGAAATCTCCTGCCGACGCCGATATGCTGGATTGGCAATTGCAAAGCCAGCTCGCTATCGTCACGACCAAAGGCGAGCTGCAACGCATCGGCGTCGCCACGACTTTGCTAGCCGCGCAACCATCACCCGATGGTAAATACATCCTGGCGACGCAATTGCGCCGTCCGTATTCCAATATGTTGCCGATTTCCCGCTTTCCGCAATTGGTAGAAATGTGGGATATGCAAGGCAAGAAGCTAAAAACGATGACGGAGCGTCCATTGCGTGACCGTCTGCCGCCGGGCAATGATGCGGTAGCAACCGGACCGCGCAACTATGGCTGGCGTAGTGATAAACCAGCGACCTTATATTGGGCGGAAGCGCAAGATGATGGTGATCCGAATAAAGAGGCTGCGGTACGCGATACGGTTTTTCAGCAAGCGGCACCATTCGACGGGACAAATCCTGAAAGCGCTCCAAAAAAATTACTAGATCTTGCAAGCCGTTTTGCCGATGTGGAATGGGGGCGCGATGATCTGGCGCTGGTCACCGAGTATTGGTGGAAGACCCGCGATGTGCACGTCTGGCGCATCCAGCCAGGACAGGCAGAGCAAACAAAACCTGAGCTGATCTTCTCGTACAAATCCGAAGACCGTTATGCCGACCCCGGCAATCCGTCCAAACGCATTAACGATTTTGGCCGCTCGGTCTTACGCACTGCAGCTGACGGCAACACCTTGTTCTTGCTGGGTACCGGTGCCAGCCCTGAAGGTGATCGTCCCTTTTTGGATGCCTTTGATTTAACGAGCAAAAAAACCACTCGCTTATGGCGCTCTGCCGCACCGTTTTATGAACAAGTGCTGACCGTATTAGACGACGCTGGCAAACATCTAATTACTAGCCGCGAAAGCGCCGACGAGCGGCCAAATTTTTATCTGCGCGATCTGAGCACGACTGCCGAACCACGCGCATTGACGCAGTTTTCGCACCCGACACCGCAATTTAAAGGGGTGCAAAAACAGCAGATCAACTACAAGCGTGCCGATGGCGTAGCATTGTCTGCGACGCTGTATTTACCGCCTGGCTACGATGCTAAACGCGACGGTCCGCGACCAATGCTGATGTGGGCATATCCGGAGGAATTTAAATCTGCGGCAGCGGCGGGGCAGGTCAAGGATTCTCCTTACAAGTTCAACCGGATTAGCTATTGGGGGCCGCAGGTCATGCTGGCACGCGGCTACACCGTACTGGATCATCCGGCGATGCCGATTGTAGGCGAAGGCAAACAAGAGCCGAACGATACCTACCTGCCGCAACTGAAGATGGATGCCGAGGCCGCTGTGGATGAAGTCGTGCGTCTGGGTGTGGCAGATCGCAGCAAGATTGCGATTGGCGGCCATAGCTACGGTGCATTTATGACCGCGAATTTGCTGGCGCATACCCGACTGTTCCGCGCCGGGATTGCGCGTTCTGGCGCTTACAACCGTAGCCTAACGCCATTTGGTTTCCAATCCGAAGACCGCAATTTCTGGGATGCGAAAGAGGTCTATCAGGCGATGGCACCATTTAATTTTGCAGACCAGATCAAAGACCCTATTCTGTTTATCCATGGCGAGCAGGACAATAATCCGGGTACATTCCCGATACAAAGTGAGCGCATGTATCAGGCATTGCAAGGTCTGGGCGCAGTGACTAAATTGGTGACGCTGCCAAACGAGAGCCACGCTTATCGCGCCCGCGAATCGATTTTGCAAATGTTATATGAGCAGGATCAATGGCTGGTTAAGTATGTGAAGAACGCCAAGTCCAATTAGGCCCACGCCCGGGAGCGTCTAAAAATGCTTTAGCCGAGATGCAGTCCCAGGCGAAATATAGCATTATCGGGGAGTATCTATAATTTATAGTCAGTTGTCCAAATAAAGTATGGACGATAGGGCTTAGAATTATGGTACTCCTATCTAGTATGAAGAAGAAATATTTGACGGCAATATATATCAGCAATATTCTCTTGGCACAAAGCAGAGGTTTTCATTTATGCTACTTCTACTCCCTCATCTAAGCTAAAACTCTTTATGTTAAAAGCCGTCATCCTCGATAACCAGGCAGTTGCGCGCAACTTGCTCAGTTCCGTATTGACCACTGGCGGCCACGAAATCGTGGGGGACGGCAATACCAGTCCGGCGGTGTTAGCGCGGATAGTCAAACTCAAACCACAAATCGTCTGCGTTGATATTGGCGAAACCAATCAAGAAGGCTTAACTCTGCTCGATACCTTGCGGTCAGAATTACCAAAAGCCTTAATTTTTTTGGTGTCAGCAAAAATTGATGCGCCGACCTTGCAAGCAGCGCAAGAACGCGGCGTGCAAGGCTTTATTGTGAAGCCATTTAACTCAGTCGCGGTACTGGCATCGATCCGCAATACGATTATCCGGATCGCTAAGCAACAAGTTAGCAAGCCAACTGATGCTGCTGTCGATATTGCTTCCGATACTGCGTCCAACGCTGCTTCTGACGCCGTTACTAGTTCTGTTACTAGTCCTGTTCCTAATGCGGACTCTCAAGATAGTGCAAAAAAGGGATAGCGCCTGTCGCGTTCGTCACAGCCCAGTACTAACTCATCCGGCTGAAACCCGTTTTGTCGCATTCTTCCCCATTTTTCTGGGTTAACCTTACAGTGCAGTCACTACGTAAGGATCTGCCATGACACCAACTCCATCCGCTTTACATCAGCGACAAATAGACCAACCGCTGCCGTCAGAAGTCTCGCTGCAAAGTGATACCTGGTTGACCCGCGCCCGTAACTATCCGGTTTTTTCCCGCACCTGGTATCGCTACCGCATGCAAGCTTGCTTCGGCGTGTTAATCCCTACCTTACTGTTTTGCGCTCTGATTGGCTTAATGATCAATTCAGATATGCGCAAATTTTTAACAGCCGCAATACCAATTACGATTAGTTTTTTTAGCTTGCATCTGGTCGGTACTTTAGCCGCGGTCTGGGTCAGGCAACGCAACTACCGAGAGAGAAAAGAGGTAGTCCTATTAATTCTTGCCTTGTTGTTGGGCGCTGCTTTCAGCTACGGCGTCTTTAATGGCACACGCTACGCGACAAAATATGTTGCCTATGGCGATGGAAACATCACCATTTACCTCGATGCCAACGCAAAAATAGATACCGACAAAGAGCATCCGAAAAATAAACCTGCAAGTACATCTTCTGCTTTTTCTGCTGGCGTAAGCGATGGTGCGGCGGCTGGTGCGGCTGGTGCAACTACTGGCAAACCAAAAGATAGCAGCGATCGGATCAGCAATTCATCCACCATCATGGCAGGCGATATTGTGGGAAATTTAACCGCGGCTGGTTTTCTGATCTACGCAGGCGGCGGCGTTGATCTGTGGCTGTTCTTCCGCCAGCGCAAACGTCTGGTTGAAGCCTTGCGTTTGCAAGAACTGCGGCGCGAGCAAGAGGCACGTCGTGAGGCTGAGTTGCGCTTATCGGTTTTGGTAGCGCAAGTGGAACCGCACTTTTTGTTTAATACACTGGCCGGCGTGCGTTCAGCGATTCTGACGGAACCCGGCAGAGCCACCGCAATTGTGGATCATCTAGTCGATTATTTACGGGCGACTATTCCACAAATGCGTAACGACGGCAGCGCTGAGCAGGCACGCTTATCCAAACAACTAGAAGCCGTGCGGGCTTATCTGTCTTTGATGCAGGCGCGGATTCCACGCCTGAGTTTATCGGTGGAGTCGGATGTGGTCGATGCTGCCTTACCGCCGCTGATGCTGATCTCTCTGGTCGAAAACGCGATCAAACACGGCATAGAACCAAAGATAGGGCCGGCACATATTACGGTTACCGCAAAAGTGTTAGAGCATGAGGACGACGCGGAGTATTTAGAATTGTCCGTCGCCGATAATGGCGTCGGTTTTGGCGGCACCACATCGGGCAGCGGCATTGGTCTGGCCAATATTCAGGAGCGTTTGCAATCCATGTACGGCAAGCACGCCAGCCTGACAATCAAAGCCCGCCCTGAGGGTGGCGTGATCGCCAGTATTGTTTTACCTTTGTCCGCATAAATTCTGACTATTCGCTACGCTCAACATCTCGCCATCATTCTATAGACGACTACGATTATGACCACCACCGCCATCATTGCCGACGACGAAGATTTACCCCGCAAAGAGTTGCGCCGCATGCTGGCCGACCAGTGGCCGGAGCTGCGTATTCTCGCCGTGTGCGAACATGGTGCCGATGCGTTGGAGGCGATACAAGAACATGCACCCGATATCGCTTTCTTAGATATCCGTATGCCGGGCTTGAGCGGCCTCGATGTTGCCAACGCCGTCAAAGGTCGCTGCCATGCGGTGTTTACTACCGCATACGATAACCATGCCTTAGAAGCGTTTTCGGCTGGTGCGATTGATTATTTGCTCAAACCGATTTCGCCATTGCGTTTGCAAGAAGCGATTGATCGTTTAAAACAACGCTTCGCCACCCAACAAACTGCGCCAGATATCAGCCAGCTGATGCTAGAACTGGACAAGCGCTTGCGTACTCCCGCCGCAGAACGCATACGTTGGATCAGTGCCAGCGTGGGCGATACGATCAAGATGTTCCCGGTAGAAAAAATCCTGTTCTTTAGTTCGGACGAAAAATACACCCGTGTCGTCAGCAGCGAGGACGAGGCGCACGTCCGCAAATCACTCAAAGAAATTATTGATGGTCTGGACCCAGAATTATTCTGGCAAATCCACCGCAGCATCGTCATCCGTGCCGACGCCATCACCCGCGCGCACCGCGATGAGATGGGCAAATTTACCGTGGAACTGCGCGGTTCCAAAGAGAAGCTCAAAGTCAGCCAAGCCTATGCATGGCGTTTTAAAGCGATGTGATTTTTTTACCTGGCCTTGCTAAATTTCGCTTAATTTTTCTGAACGCGACTAAAACTATAAGATTGTTTGGCGTATTTGGTATGCAACTTAATATTAATACTCCCGATGAGTATTAATTAATTGTCCATATAAAGTCTGGACAATACGGCATATTCTATAAAAAATAAGGGGAGTATATTGATTGATAGGGTGCGCATCGCACACCTTACCAATATCATTAGAACCATCTAGCTCAATCCCGGTTACGAAACGCCAGCCAACCTGCAATCACCGTAAACGTCGCCACAATCGCCACCACGATCCAAAAGCCGTCTTCATGCTGCGCTAACGGAATACCGCCGACATTCATCCCGAATAAACCAGCGATGATGTTGATCGGTAGTGCCAGCACGGTGACGATGGTTAAAACAAATAGTGAGCGATTATTTTGTTCGTTCACGCCGGCAGCGATTTCTTCTTGCAGCAACTTAATCCGCTCTTGTAGCGATGCCATATCGCTTAGCACTACCGCAAACTCTTCTGTTGATTGCCGCAACTCTTGTACATCACTCTCTGCGACCCAGACTGGTGGCTTTTGTAGCAGACGGAAGAGCGCCGCTGGCTCTGGTGCCAGCAGTCTTTGCAGGCGCACCAGGACGCGGCGCAGTTCGCCTAATCTGGCGCGTTTGTGATTGAGTCGTTCAGCCAATAATTTGTCTTCAATCTCATCCACTTTGGTAATCGCGTTGCGTACGATACCGATCAGCACATCGGCCTGATCGCGGAATAAATGCGTCAGTAATTCTGTCGGCGAATGAAATAACTCGCCATGATTCACCGCATTCCGCAGGCGATCTACCGATTGCAAAGGCTTGCGCCTTGCACTGATCAGGACCTTGTTGGTTAAACTAAGCCATAACGTAGCGATATCAGAAACATCGAACGCAAAATCATGCAAGACGTCGTTGACCACCGCAATCAGACCATTATCGGCATGCTCGATCCGGGTTGAACGCGACCCCTCATGCAGCGTTTCATAAAACTCTTCGGGCAAGTCGGTATGCTCATGCAGCCATTTTTCTGCCGCGACATTACTCAGATTAAAGTGCAGCCAAATAAACGCATCTGCCTTCTCAGCGACGGGCTTTTGCAGCCATGCCAAGGCTTCTGGCGTGTGTACCACTTGCCCGGCTTGTCCCTGCACAAATACATAGCCACAAATCAATCCGGACAAATCTGATCCATACGACAACTGATCAATTTGCATCTTGCCATCCCTAGTGAAAAAAATTGGACTTATTGTAAGCGTAGAAAGTCACAAAAACCGTAAAAAAGCGTTTTTTACAAAACGAATATATTGCAATGCATTATGATCATGTCCAGGGAATTAATTTCTGAACCTTCATTCTGGAGTGGGTATGCACCGTTGTAGTATGTTGATCAGCCGCTTAAGCTTTATCACTCTGCTCTATCTGGTTTTGTCCCCTTTTAGCAATGCCGCTATTGCCCAACAAAAAAGCCTGATCCTGACGACGGAAGACTATCCCTCATTCAATATCGTCGATCCTGAAACCCGCAAGATAAACGGCATCTCCACAGAAAAAGTAACTGAAATCATGCGCCGTGCCGGGGTCGCGATCAGCATCCAAGCTTACCCTTGGGCGCGCTCCTACCTGATGGCGCAACGGGATACTGATACCTGCGTTTTTTCTACTACCCGTACCCCGCAACGCGAAGCTTTATTCAAATGGGTAGGGCCGCTGGTTAAAAATAACTGGGTCATTTTTGGGCGGGCAGATGATACGCGCAAGCCTAAAAATATCGACGATTTACGTGGCTATATCATTGGGGTATATCGCCAGGGTGCGGTGAGTGAGTTTTTTAGTTACAACGGCATACAAATCGATATCGCCAACTATGATGAAGAAAACCCACGCAAGCTGATGTATAAGCGTTTTGATTTTTGGGCCACCGGCGAAAAACTTGGTAACAGACTGATCAAAGCCAAAGGATATACGGGCAAAATTGTGCCGCTGTTCCAATTTAATCAGGTCGAGTTATACCTTGCCTGCAATCCGCTTACGGCGCAAAGCAATATCGACCTTTACAACAAAATCCTGAGAGACATGGAGAAGGACGGCACCGTGTCCGCGATAGAACGTAAATATCAGTATCAATCTCAGTGAGCTGATGCCCCAGCACGTCGCGTAAAGTAGGTATCGATTTTCGTGCTTGTCGCACACATCCTCAGCCTCCGTCACCCAAATTCCGTCCTCCATCGCAACCGTCTTGTTAGTCAATGGTGCGCTGACTAACATAGGCATCGTTATCAACTACTTCGGAGTACCAAATGAAATACGGAAAAACAATCCTGGCCGCAGCACTGATCGCCGCCGCGATGAACTTATCATTTGCTGGGATGTACAACTTGGCATACCCAAAACCTGGAACGTGAATACGGGTTATCAAGACCACTATCCGCACCCCGATTAAAGACCTGGCACTGCAATTGGATACAGAAAAATTCTGGCAAATCTCACGCAGTACGATTGTGAATGTCGCCGCAATTGATGCGGTACAAAGAGTCGATGGCGGCTTAGCTTTTCGTATCCACGGTGATGCCGGATGGATAGCTGTATCACAGGCGTTTCAGCATCAATTTAAGCAAATGTGATTTTAGAATTATTTACTGAGTATTTTTAATACTGCTTTTGACTACCTACGTTCGCTGCTGGTTTGATTTTCCTTGTATTGCTAGGGAAGGGAAAATAACCGCTTGTCTTCAACTGCCAAGATTGCAAACGGTTCTTTTCAACTGGTCGTGCGCCAGCTAGTTGCATAGAGACTTGGCCTGCGATAGCCCAAGACCTAAGGTCTAAACTTAGTCGCCATGCTAACAAGGCATCCATTACACCTGCCTGTAGCCAAACGTCCCACGGCGACTCATCATGCTTCAAACCCTGATGTACTGCATCTACCAACCGGTGTAAGCATAATCTGGCCTGGTTGTTGTCAGAGACAGTCTTAAAATTTTTAAGCAGGGCATTTTTGCCAGCAGACCGCTTTGCCATGATCGTCATGACGTATTGCACTTGTTGCATGGTAAGACGCACGGTTTGTTTTGGTATCGGTGCAGTGAGTGGTATTACTGGGGCTAGCCGTGGACGCGTAGCAAAACAAGACCCCAGCATCAGAGCAGCCAGTCTTAACCATTCTTGCGGTTGCAGACCATCGGTCGCATCTGTCTGTTGCGATAAGGCGTAGACCTCTTCGTAAGTGCGATCAGCTTTTGCACGATTGGCCAAGGTACTCACAACCGCTAAATTATGCGGTGCGTAGGCTGCGTCGTTGTTTAAGCGGTCAACCGACCAATCGGTATCTTTTAACTCTCCATGCGTAAGTGCACGACGAGTTACCGGGCATTGCTCTACGTCAATCTGCTGAATCAAATCAGGGTTAATTTGTGGATCGACAATTCTGTGTCGGCGCAATGCGTTTAAGCGTAATTGCAGATATTTGTTGATATATCGATTGCCTAGTTTTTTAACCACATTGATCGACGCTGCATGCAAAAATCCTTCGACCACACTCTGCGGCCAATCGGTGCAAGGCTGTCGTTTTCCGAACTGGAACAAGTCGTAGCCTAGTACGCGACCAATTTCAGCAATATCAAGATCATCCATGAAGCCAATCACCTTTTTTGGATTGATGACAATAATCGATGGCCTCGTCAGGCTTAAAAATTTAGTTAAACCGGTCTCAATATGAGTGCCATATTTTTGTATGAAGATTATCAGATTCCTCATACAAAAGAAGAACTTTTACATCTCTATTTATAACTTCTAAGTATTTTGAATTAATTGAATCCAATGACGATTATTTGCCGTATTAAGAAAATAGCAAAAGTATGATGATGTGATTTATAAGTATCTGAGTTATAGAATTTGTAGTATTTTTATTAAGTAACTAATAGCCCGTTCGTACGGAAAAAATCTTTACTAATTGCGGAAAAATTGAAATAACGTATGATTATTTAATTTTTTATCATACAAAAAGCGTAAAACCATTATTGGGAGCAACACATGCTAAAGAAGAAAAATATCGCCGTCCTTACTACACTTGCGCTACTTTGTATGCAAGCGACACAAGCTCAAACGAGCGCTACTAAGGACGCTGATAATACAAAAAATAGCAAAGATGGCGATGCTATCCAGACCGTCACGGTAGCGGGCAATTACGATAATGCGATCGGTACTTCCAACGCAGCCAGTCAGGGTTCCGTTACTGCCAATCTGATCAGCAACCGGCCTGCGCTGCGCGCCGGTGAATTATTGGAATTTGTACCCGGCATGATCGTGACTCAGCATAGCGGCGATGGCAAGGCAAACCAATATTTTTTACGCGGCTTTAATCTGGATCACGGTACTGATTTTGCGACCTATGTGGATGGCATGCCGGTGAATATGCGTAGCCATGCACATGGTCAGGGCTATTCGGATCTGAACTTTTTAATGCCCGAACTGGTACAGCGCATCGATTATAAAAAGGGACCTTATTTTGCCGACGAAGGCGATTTTGCTTCAGCGGGCGCAGCACATATCCGGCTGGTAGATAAGTTACCTCAAGGGATTGCGAGTCTATCTTTAGGTAGTTACGGTTATCAACGTGCCGTGCTGGCGAATTCTCTCGCTGCGGCAAACGGCACGCTGCTATATGGTCTGGAATTAAACCGTAACAACGGTCCATGGGACACACCAGAAAATGTTCGTAAATACAGCGGCATATTGCGATACAGCCAAGGCACGCAAGATGACGGTTTTAATGTTACTGCGATGGCATATAAAAATAGCTGGAACTCGACTGATCAGGTTCCCTTACGCGCTGTGCAATCGGGTTTGATCGACCGTTTTGGCGCGATCGATCCTAGCGACGGCGGGCAAACCTCGCGCTATAGTTTGTCGTACTCCATGCGTAAACGTACTCAGGATTCTTTGTTTGAAATGGATGCCTACGCGGTGCAATCTTCGCTCGATCTGTTCAGCAATTTCACTTATTTTCTGGACAATCCAGATGGTGGCGATCAGTTCAATCAAAGCGAGCGTCGGCGTATGCTGGGCTTTAACGTGAGTCAGAGCTGGTTTAGCAATATCGGCGGACTGGATATGCGCAACAAAGTAGGTTTGCAAACCCGTTACGATAATGTATCGCCGGTCGGTATCTACAACACCATCGCGCAACAACGTGTCTCCACCATACGCCAGGATGAGGTAAAAGAAGCCAGCGCTGGCTTGTATGCCGAGAACACCATACAGTGGCTGCCCAAGTTGAGAAGCATCGCTGGCGTGCGTTACGACGCCTACCATTTTGATGTGAACAGCAGCATACAAGGCGACTCTGGCAAAGTGAACGACCATATCATCTCGCCCAAACTATCGCTGATTTTTGGGCCATGGGATAAGACTGAATACTTCGCCAATTATGGCAGCGGCTTCCATAGCAATGATGCGCGTGGCACTACGCAAACACGCTTACCTGATGGCGGCGCATCAACACCAGTGACACCTTTAGTCAAAACCAAGGGTGGTGAATTAGGCATGCGGACTGAAATTATTCCGGGCCTGCAAAGCTCACTGGCGCTTTGGCGTCTGGATATAGATTCAGAACTTTTGTTCGTTGGTGACGCCGGAGAAACTGAGCCTAGCCGCGCCAGCCGACGCACAGGAATTGAATGGAATAATCATTACATCGCCGCGCCATGGTTGTTGCTTGATCTGGACTTGGCAGCGTCTCGCGCACGCTACACACAGTACGATCCGGTTGGTGCATATATCCCTGGCTCTATCGACCGGGTGGCCTCCTTTGGCGTTACCGTTACCGATGTGGGCCGCTGGTATGGTGGCTTTGATCTACGCTATTTTGGTCCACGCCCTCTGGTCGAAGATAACAGCGTACGCTCGTCGTCCACCACATTGGCCTATGCACGCGTCGGCTATAAAATATCACCTAAAACAAAACTTACACTAGATGTATTCAACCTGTTTGACAAGCAAGCTAGTGACATCGATTATTACTATCAATCCCGCTTGAAGGGCGAATCGCCAGATGGAGTTAATGATGTCCATTTCCATCCGGTAGAACCTCGTACGATGCGGTTGAGCTTAGTACATAATTTTTAATCCGAATCCGTCATCATCCCCATTCCATTTTTCATCATGAAGGAACACCATGCGACGCTTAACCATTTGAGTCGATGACGATCTGGCAGATGCTTTTGATCAGTTGGTAGAAAGCAGAGGCTATTTAAATCGCTCCGAGGCTTTTCGTGATCTGGTGCGTAAAGAATTGGGCGAAGCCGATGTCGCCACCGGAAAAGCCAAATGGTGCGTAGCAACCGTCAGCTATGTCTATGACCATCACGAACGCCAATTAGCCAATCGTCTGACCCACATGCAGCATGAGCACCACGATATTGCTATCGCCTCGCAACACATCCATCTGGATCATGACAATTGTTTAGAAACCGTCGTGCTGAAAGGAAAAATGGCCGAGGTGCGCGCCTGCGCTGAT
Organism: Undibacterium sp. GrIS 1.8; assembly: GCF_040544445.1. Lineage (NCBI taxonomy): Bacteria > Pseudomonadati > Pseudomonadota > Betaproteobacteria > Burkholderiales > Oxalobacteraceae > Undibacterium > Undibacterium sp. GrIS 1.8. Next base: position 29,632 of record NZ_JBEONQ010000033.1, read on the forward strand.
GCCATCATTTCACAAACCGGGGTTCGGCATGGCAATGTACATGTGGTACCGGTAGACATCAAAAAAGAGAAATATTCACTGGTAGGACATACTCATGTTCACCCTCATCGATGAGATTATTTTATTGCTGAGTGTCTAGGAATTCGGAAGCAGCTCAGATGCTGGTGTTCGTATTTTGACTACGGCTATATTCCCGGGGAGAGCATTGCATGACACGCTTGAAAGCGGTGCTGAACGCGCTCTCAGATTCATAGCCGAGTGAGGGGGCAATCACTGCGATCGACTCATTCGAGTTCAACAATCTGTCTCCGGCAAGTAGCATTCTCCATCGTGTCAGATACTCCATTGGCGACTCTCCTACTGTCTTTTTAAATCTCAGCGCGAAGGTCGAACGGGACATATGCACACGATCCGCCAGGCTTTGTATAGTCCATTTATGCGCCGGATGACGATGCATCTCGTTGATAGCAGCGCTGATCTGCTTGTCGGTCAATGCATAAAGCCATCCCACACCACCACTCGACCCTTCCGATCCTTCAGCAAGGAAGAGTCGCAGCGCCTGCACCAGCATCAGGTGTGCAAGATGTTGCGCCATCAAAAAGCCACCCGGTTGCGGCTCTCTTAGCTCCCGCATGATCTGTTCTATCGAACCGCGCAGTGCTTCTTTGTCTGACTCTTTTCGTATGTGGATGATTGCTGGCAAAGCTCCCAATAGCATGCCAGCGTGCCTACCCGTAAATTCGAAAAACCCTCCCCAGCCGTAGCAATCGCCTCCGCCGTTAACGGTAACAGTATCGCCTTCAGGTACAAGGGGGAACACCTCTCCTGCATCAACCGGTAGCAAGTTAGGATCACTGCCGAGACGAACTGCATATCCCTTCGGTAATAAAACGCAGTCACCCTGCTTGAGAGGTATCGATTCCGCGACGCCTTCAACACTCAGCGTGCACTGTCCGGAAAGTACGGCATAACACTTGATACCTTGCTGTTCCGGAATCCGTATCGACCATTGTCCCCCCGCATCCAGTCCACGGAACATATAGCTGCGTGGCTTGAGCAAAGATAGAACATCAGAGAGCGGATCCATGGTCATTCCCGGACGATTGAAAAGATAACTCAGACTATAGAGCATGGATCGTCTTAAGACAACCATCTATCATTTGTCTATCAAAACCTTATGCAGCCCAGCACAGACTGATGCAGGTGGATACGAGCTAATACGAGCTATTAATCACAGAGAGTTTCAAATGACGACAAATACCGCTGCGTGGATATCAACGAAACGAGCTAATCTTGATGTAAAGCCTGCACCGTACACTCCACCGAAAGACAACGAAATTGTTGTCAAGAACCGGGCTATCGCCATCAATCCGCTGGATTGGATACTCCAAAGTGCAGGCGAATTGGTATTTTCCTGGATCAAATATCCGTTTATTCTTGGCTCAGACCTCGCGGGGGAGGTAGTCGAGGTTGGCAAAAATGTGACTCGCTTCCAACCGGGTCAGCGCGTCCTGGCTCACGCGGTTGGAAGCGATCCAAAGCGAAACAGTGCGGCGGAAGGTGCTTTTCAAACCTATACCGTCGTCCTCGAACACATGGCATCACCGATCCCTGACCATATGCCTTATGAGAGTGCTGCCGTTCTTCCGCTGGGACTATCGACCGCCGCTTGCAGCTTGTTTGAAAAAGACCAGCTGGCGCTACAACATCCCTCGGTGACTCCCAAACGAACAGGAAAAACGCTACTCGTTTGGGGAGGTTCAACCAGTGTTGGTAGCAACGCTATTCAGCTCGCGGTTGCCGCTGGCTACGAAGTGATCACAACTGCCTCGCCCCACAATTTTGATTACGTCAGAAAACTCGGCGCTAGCCAAGTATTTGACTATAAAAGTAAAACTGTGATCACCGATATCATCAACGCTTTTAATGGCAAAACTACTGCAGGTGCCTTAGCCATTGGAGCAGGTTCTATGGAAGCGTGTCTGGATATTATTCACGCATGCAAGGGGAATAAGTTCATCTCTATGGCGACGTTTCCGGTCAGTTTTCAGAAGATGAAAAAGGACTCCAACCTGCGGCTACAGTTTTTCCGTCAATTACCCAAACTCATCGCTTTCGTGATCTCGATGCTACTGAAGTCGCGCTTAAGAGGCATTCGGACGAAGGCCGTCTTTGGCAGCTCGTTGATTGCAAACGAGGTGAGTAAAATTGTCTATGTCGATTTCTTACCGCAAGCATTAGCAGCAGGAAAATTCCTTGCGGCACCAGCACCGTATGTGATCGGCAAAGGTCTAGAACATGTACAGGCAGGCCTGGATATGCAAAGAAGTGGTGTGTCCGCTAGCAAAATAATTATCGCCCTTTGAGAGACAGTTATTCGCAGAATATTTAAAACTGTCGCATGCTAATAAACTCAGAATTCTAAGAAGGGAGCAGTTCTATGACTTCACTCAATACAGCGCATAAGACACTGATCATTTATGGCTTATTCATGGTACTTGCGATGGTACCTACGTATATCTGGTCGAAGTTAGATTCAAGGACAATTCGTGAGGTCGGTGTGTGGGTAAAGCCCATGAAATTCATGGCGGCAATGGCATTATTTGCCATCACTTCCGCATGGCTGATGTTGATTTCCGGAGTGAGCTCAGAAGCTAACTCCTCACTCAAATGGATCGCTATATTAATAGTCAGTACCTCTTCCTTTGAAGTGGGATATATCACCCTCCAAGCCATCATGGGAGAAGCATCTCACTACAATACGTCGGATTTACTGCATACCGTCATGTGTGCTCTGATGGGATTGTTCGCCGTATGTCTGACTGCATCGCAAGCGATACTCGCTTGGGTGATCTGGACTCACAATAGCAATTCGACCGCATCGGTAACGCTGATCGGGATTACGGTTGGTTTGATACTGACCTTTGTGCTTGCCACGGTGAGCGGCTTTCTTCTCGGGGGTAATCAGCCCCCACAAGGGATGGGGCTGCCAATAGTCGGATGGCATTTTTATAAAGATATCCGGCCATCGCACTTTCTCGGCGTTCACGCTCAGCAATTCATACCCGCCTTTGGTCTGTTGGCTGACCGGTTTCTGGGACAGTCAGCTTTTGTGGGGTTTAGTGCTATGACGATAGGCTACCTTCTGGCATGGGCAAGTTTAACTTGGGCAGGGCTGATGAGGTCGTAATGAGAGTAAAAGACAAGCCGTAGTAACATCAAAACTTTAAAGAAAAATGTATTCAATACACACTAGTTATTTTCTGGAAATGTCAAAAAAATGCCTCTGATTTTCGTACGTTTTATTCTAGGAATTATCTTGCTCCAGGTTCTGGGATGCTCTTCCGTACAAAGCTATCCCAAGTCCGATCACTATGATGGCACCAGCTTCTTTAATCCTGATAATCCAAAAGGTAACGGACTTTGGGATGGTTTGAAATTACTGTTTTCGTTTGATTTTGAAAGCTGGCCGGACTCGGTTAAAAATGCTCAGGCTCTTAATCTCCATAGAAATCGGGGTAAGGACGAGGTAGCAATTACCTTTGTAAATCATGCGACGGTACTGATTCAAACTGAACACTTTAATTTATTGACGGATCCTGTTTGGGCAGAACGTGTCAGTCCATTTAGCTGGATTGGTCCAAAGAGACATCGACAACCCGGCATCGCTTTTTCTGACCTGCCGGAGATTGATATCGTTGTCATCAGCCACAATCATTATGACCATTTAGATGTAGAGACACTCAAGCAATTAAATACTACTTTTCATCCAATGTTTATTGTCCCTCTCGGAAACAAGAAACTACTGGAAGAAAATGGAATACAACAGGTTGTTGAACTCGACTGGTGGCAAAGTGTAGAGACACCGCAAAAGCTTAAGCTGAGTTTGGCACCAGCGGAGCATTTTTCAAATCGCTGGTTATTTGATAAAAATCAAAGCTTATGGGGGAGTTATGTCATTTCCTTTAACGGACATACTGTGTATTTTGGAGGTGACACCGCGTACTCTTCTCATTTCAAAGCGATACGAGAGCACTTTGGTTCACCAGACATCGCATTTCTGCCCATTGGTGCCTATGAACCAAGATGGTTTATGAAGCAGGTGCATATGGATCCAGAGGAGGCCGTGCAAGCGCATGTAGACCTCGGGGCAAAACAAAGTATCGGAATACATTTTGGAACCTTTCAGTTGACCAATGAGAGTATTGACCGGCCTGTAAAAGATTTACATTCCGTGCTAGATCAGAAAAAAATAGTAAGAAATGAATTTCTGACACTTGAAGAAGGATCTACAAGATTATTCAAACTGAGTAATGTAAAAAATGATTTGTAGCGATGGTTTTATTTAAACATTGATTTTGAGTGAACATCTTCGCCTGCGATTAAAAAGTTGGCGCGTACTGGATAATGAAAAAAGCCAGGCTTACTGCCTGGCTTTTTTTACTCGTTACTCAAGTGTTTTTACGAAATTACCTCGCCTTTGCCTTAGCCTCGTCACCGGCGATAAAAGTGCTCATCTTTGCCGGGTCTATATATTTTTTAAACGCGGCATTCATTTGCTCCAAAGTCACCGCTTTGATTTTATCGTCCAGCGCCTGACTCCATGCCCAGGTACGGTTCAGATATAAATCGTAAGCCCAACCGCCAGCGATGGCCGCATCGCTGGTACGGTTTTGTGCGCGTTGTTGTAGTAAACCGGACTTGGCGCGGCTTAATTCTTCCTGCGTAAATCCCTGGCTCAGTGCGCGCTGTAATTCTTCTTTAATGGCGGCTTCTAGTTTGATTAAATTTTGTGGTGCCGCAGTGGCACTGATGCTGAAACTACCAACCGGATCAAAATCACCGGCAGATAAATCAGAACCACCGCCATAAGATAAACCGTCTTTTTGGCGAATCCGGTCCATCAGTCGTGAGTTCAATCCCGAGCCTGCACCGAAGATGTAATTTGCCAGACTGAGTGCCGGGTAATCGCTATCGTCTTGGCGTAAAGCTAGATTCATCCGGCTTACAAAATAGCCGTTCTCTTTGTCTGGCGTATTAAAGGTCTGACGTATTGCGGGAATCGTCTCCTGGTAATCGACCAGACGTGCGTAGGGTGCGGCACTTTTCCAATCTGCAAAGGCAGTTGTCACCGCTTGTTTGGTGCTCTCTACATCCATATCGCCGACAATCGCTAACTCACCTTTGGAGGCACCGTAAAACTGTTTGTAATAGGCTTTTATCTCTTCCAGATTCAGCTTGCGGGCGCTGGCAAGTGATTCGTCTATGGTTTGGCTGGCGCGAATATCGCCTTTGGGGTAGCGGTTAAAATGCTGTGCCAACGCCTGGTTGGCGACAGTTGATGGCTCGTTACGACTCCCCTCTACTCCTACAATCAGCGACTCGCGTGCTTGTGTAAATTCGCTGGCGGGGAAGCTTGGTTCACGCAGTACATGCGCCATCAATGCGATGGCAGCGGGTAAATTTGCCTTGGTGGTCTGGTAAGAAAACGCATTGCCAGTAATTTTAAGTTTTGCCATTTCATCCGCTAACTGCGCGCGGCTATATTTGCTGGTGCCCGCAGTAAGCAAACCGCGAGTGAATGCGGCAACGGTTTTTTTATCGAATAAACTTTTCTCATCACCCCAATGCAAACTCAACGAAACGTTGACCGTTTCACCGCGAGTTTTCTTAGGCAATAACGCAAGATGTAAACCGCCGATGGTGGCATGCTGTGTACGCTTGTCGATATTGGCTGGCGTGGAATCAAATACTTCTGCGCTTAAAGTATCGGCCTTAGGTTTAAAGTCCTTCATGACATCAGCCATGCTTGGTGCAGCGCTGATCTCTGCGCGTTGTGGTGCATCCTCAGGAATGAACATGCCAATGGTACGGTTGTCACGGACAAAATAACGTTTGACTGCGGCAGTGACTTGCTCTGCTGTGACTAGCTGGCTATTGTCTCTGTCCTTAAACAAATACCGCCAGTCACCCAGAGCAATATATTCCGACATGCTGATGCCAATAGACTCGTGATTGTTTAAGATTTTTTCATACTCGTTAGCAGTGTCGAGTTTGACTCTGTCCATCTCTTCTTTGGTGGGAGGGTTCGCTTTAAAATCCTCTATCCCTGCTAGTAAAGCATCTTTAGCCGCATCAATAGACGCGTCTTTTTTTACCACGGCACCAATGATTTTAAGACCTGGCGCCACGCTGCCCAGATCGCTAGAAAATACCTGGACGACCTTGCCTGTTTCTACCAGTTGTTTGTGCAACCGACCATTGGGTGAGTCGGTCAAAATATCGCCCGCAAAGCCAAGCGGGTCACTATCCAGATGTAAGTTAGCCGGTGTCTTATATGCCACCATCACCAGTTGGATATCGCCTTTGCGCCGGACTACAAAATTACGCTCGCCATCCTGCGTAGGCTCTACTGTCCAGAACGTTGGCAGCACTCGTGTCGGCTTGGCGATTTTGCCAAAATCCGTAGCAATCCATTGCAGAGTTTTGGCCTGATCAAATTTACCGGCGACTAACAAAACGGCATTATCGGGCTGGTAATACTGATGGTAAAACGCTTGCAGATTTTCTATCTTAACGTTCTCAATATCACTGCGGTTGCCGATAGTAGCGTTGCCGTAATTGTGCCAGTCAAAGGCGACGCTTTGCATACGCTTCATCATTACGCCGCTAGGAGAATTTTCATCCCCCTCAAACTCATTGCGTACTACGGTCATTTCTGAATCCAAATCTTTTTTGGCGATATTGGAATGCACCATACGATCTGCTTCCATCTGCAAAGCCCACTTCAGATTATCGTCACTGGCCTGGAATAGCTCGTAATAATTGGTGCGGTCTAGCGAGGTGGTGCCGTTCATGCGCATGCCGCGCTGGTTAAATTGTTCAGTAATTTTTGGATTATTGGGTGTGCCCTTAAACATCATGTGTTCTAACAAATGTGCCATGCCGGTTTCGCCATAATTCTCAAAACGCGATCCCACCAGATAAGTCACATTGACGGTGATGGTTGGCTTGGATGCATCTGGCATCAGCAATACTTTTAAACCGTTTGGCAAACGGTATTCAGTAATCCCCTCTACGCTAGTAATCTGGCTGACGCCTTTTGGCAAGGCATAAGCGGCCAGATGAGTAAGGTCAGCCGCATTAGTTTTCGGCGAGAACAGTAAGCTCAAGGTCAGCACCAGACCAGACACCAGCATGCCACTTGCCATAGTTTTATGCATGCGTTGCCGGGCTGACTTTAGATTGCTGGAAAAAACATGGGCTGGAGCCATTGACGTAACCACAGGCAACTTAACTGCGGATGACTCAAATACAGGGGACAGAATCGACATCGATAATCCTTGTGGGCACTTCATCAAATAACGCGGGTATTTTGCTGCATGAGTTTAGAGGCTCACTTTAACAATCACTGATTAGAACGCTGCGGGCAAATTTAATTCCATTTACCGCAAAACAAATTTGTGTGGTTAAAACTACTATCTGGCCAACGATCCAAAAAAATATACTGTCATAAGTATATTTTAGTTGTCCATAGGATTACTGGACAATTAGCCGATTTTGTTTAATTTTTAGGGGAGTATATGCAATTACTCTACAAAATTACGCTGCTGAGGCCGGTATTTCTACACTCAGCGTCTGGCTACCAGACCAGCTAGCACTGGGTGCCAATACGACAGGACGCATGACGGTGGCGGCTTCGATGCATAGCATGTGTTGCTCGCCGCCGGCTTCCATATCGGCTAAGGCTGCAGCTTTTTCTGCCCCTGGATTCCAGACTACGGCGTCGGTAAATCCTGTTTGACTAATGCGGGTTATTTGCTGCGGCTGGTACATCACTAGTTGTGCTGGGAGTTGTGGCACATTGGCATAAATTCTGTCGATCTCACCTGTAATCCGCAAACTCGCGTCTTGCTCCAGACACTCGCTGACGCCGCTGACCGAGTCCCGATAACGCAAACCCGCCAAGCCATGCACGCTCACATCGGCAATCTGATCCACCGCCAGATAGGTGTGTAAAGCGCTGGTAAAACTAAAACTGGTGTCGCCAGTATTGTGGATGCTTAGTTGTATTGTCAGGCGATTGCCCGCCACGCTGACGGCGAGTTCTGCGCGAAAAACATGCGGCCAGATTTGCAGGCGGGCGATATTTTCTTGCAGATCAAAAATTGCATATGCAGCGTCTTCGGCGCTTTCTGTCCTGTAACCAGTTTCCACTAAACGCCACAAGGATGTGCGCGCAAAGCCATGTTTAGGCAAGGCACCGACGTTAGCAAATTGCGGAAAAATCACAGGCACGCCGCCGCGAATGGCAGTGCCATCCGAGGTTGATGAGGCCTTACTCAAAAATAACTGCTCACGACCACCAGCAGGTATCCACGAGTACGCATGCGCACCATGCGGAGTGATAGTGGCGCGGGCGCCATCTTTAGCTTGCAAAATCAATGGTGTCATCAGACTTCATCCGTGGTGATAAAAGACAAAAAATTGGATCTGCCAGTATAGGAGCGAAAGGCTTTTTTTGTGGAGGCGGCTTAAAAAATGATCTGTAAAAATTGTATCTCGACTTACATAAGCTTTATATCCGCGCCAAGCAACGCAATCCAGTACAAAAATTATATAGGTGACAATTGGTACAACAATATTAATCAGCAGACCAGACCTTTCTCTACGAGAAAGCGACATACCGTTTTCAAACTCTAGCGGTATAACGCATAATGGCTAGGCGTTGTGCGCGCTGAAGGTCATTTTAGGCTTCCTATTTCATGTCCAGATCTCACAAAGTCTTCCCTACTGTCCATTTACATCCCAACGCATTTCTTGCGCGTGCTGCGCTATTGGTATTGCTGTACCTGGGTACCGGGCATCTGGGCTTAGCTGTAACCTATCTCTCCCCTCACATTAGCTTGTTATGGTTGCCTGCGGGTGTCGCCGTGGCTGGGCTAATGCGCTATGGTAACCGCATGCTGGGCGTGATTTATCTCGCCGCTTTTTTACAAGATTTGTCGGCAGGCTTATCGCCAGCAACTGCTGCTCTGGTTTCATTTGGCAACACCTTGGCGGCCTTTGTATGTTGCATGGTCTTGCGCTACAAAGAGGTACACCCGCAGTTTTTACAACGTAAAGATGTAGTCTGGTTCACCATTGCCGCCATGTTGGGTATGACGATGTCTGCCAGTATTGGCACCTTAGTACTTGGCTGGCACGGCTGGGTAGAAAATCTTCCCTTGACCTGGTCTACCTGGTGGGCAGGCGATCTGGTCGGGACTTTGTTGATGGCTCCTTTGTTACTGTCACTGTCTGCCAGTTCAGTTAAAGACCTGATCAAGCGCCGGGAAGAAATCATCATTTTCCTGCTGATTTTTTGCACGATTAACTGGTTTATCTTTATGGTGACCGAGCGCCAGATTGATCTGACGTTTATCGTAGTCGCCACTACAATCTGGTCTGCATTGCGGTTTGGCGTGACGGGTGCGACGGCAATAGCCCTGGCCTCATCTGCAATCGCGGCATTGGCAACGGCCAGCGGCAGAGGGCCGTTTACTGACTTGCAATCAGAGAGCAGCTTATTGGTTCTGTGGGCCTATATGTTCACTATGACGATCGTAGCTTTGGTGATTACCGCCTTGCAAGCAGAAAGTTTGCAAGCAGCGCGTGAGATACAAGATGCCTTAGAACGCATCAACAAAGTGGCATCCCGCTTACCCGGTTTAATCATGCAATACCGCATACGCGCTGACCGCAGCGTCAGTGTCCCTTATGCCAGCGACGCTATTTTGGGGATATTTGAGGTGACGCAAGAACAGGTGGTGAGCGATGCTCTGCATGTATTACAGAAAATCGATAGCGGCGATGTAGAAAAGGGCAACATCAGCCTGCGCGAAGCGACCAGAACCCTGTCGCCCTGGCAAAATGAATTCCGCTTCCGCCGTGCGGATGGCACCGTGCGCTGGTTAATGGTTGACGCATTACCAGAGCGCGAAGCCGACGGCGCCATGCTATGGCATTGTTTTGTGAGCGACATTACCGAGCGCAAACAGGCTGAAAAAGATTTACGTATCGCGGCTTTTACTTTTGAGTCGCAAGAAGGGATTTTTGTCACTGATGCTGATTGGCAGATATTGCGCGTCAACCATGCGTTTTCAAAAATCGCGGGCTACGACAGCAATGAGTTAATTGGTCAAAAAATCCGGCGTCACTACGATAAGCAGCAAGATAAAGCTTTTTACGATGTCCTCATGGACTACTTAAAAGAACACCATTTCTGGCAAGGTGAGTTATGGAATCGTCGTAAAAACGGGGAAATTTATCCACAAATGATCACCGTGACTGCCATCACAGATAGCCGTGGCGACATCACAAATTACGTTGGATCATTTACCGATATTAGCCGCCATAAAGGTTATGAGGCAGAAATCCGCAACCTGGCTTTTTACGATCCGCTCACCCAATTACCGAACCGCCGCTTGCTGATGGACCGGCTGCAACATCTGATTAGCATTAGCAAACGCAATGAAAGTCACAGCGCGATTTTGTTCATCGATCTGGATAATTTTAAAACGCTGAATGACACCCGCGGCCATGATGCCGGGGATATTTTGTTGGTAGAAACTGCCCGCCGGTTACAAACTTGTATGCGTGAATGCGATACCGTGGCACGTCTTGGCGGTGATGAATTTGTGGTGGTGCTGGAAGAACTAAGCCATACACGCAATGAGGCGATCCAGCAAACTGACCGTATTGCAGAAAAAATCCGGCAAGTATTAAGTCAGCCTTACGCGATTATGGATTTTGAACACCACGGCTCTAGCAGTATCGGCGCTTGTCTGTTCCAGGGAAATGACGTCACCGTCAAAGACTTATTCAAACGTGCCGATACCGCGATGTACGAGGCAAAAACTTCTGGGCGTAATGCCGTACGTTTCTTTGATCCGGCCATGCAAGCAATCCTAGTCGTGCGCATGATGCTGGAGTCTAATTTACGTCTGGCATTGGCGCAAAACCAGTTCCAGTTGTATTACCAGGTACAAGTCAATTCCGATGGCAAATTGATCGGTGCCGAAGCACTGCTCCGCTGGATACATCCTGACCGCGGCTTTATATCGCCAGCCGATTTTATTCCACTGGCAGAAGAAACCGGATTAATTATTCCGATTGGTCTTTGGGTGATGGAAACCGCCTGCGCGCAAATCAAACTATGGGAGGCACATGAAGATAGTCGCCACCTTAGTCTAGCCGTCAACGTCAGTGCCAAACAATTTAAACAGGCCGATTTTGTCGAGGCTTTTACCGAGATAGTCCATCGGCACGGGATCGATCCGACACGCTTAAAAATTGAACTGACCGAAAGCACGGTGCTGGATAATGTTGATGCCACGACCGAGAAAATGCATCAACTTAAAAAACTAGGTATTTCTTTTTCTATGGATGATTTTGGTACTGGCTATTCTTCACTCGCGTACTCGCAACGACTGCCGCTCAATCAACTCAAAATCGATCAATCATTTGTACGTGATTTAAGCGACGACGAGAACGACGCAACCATCGTGCGCGCGATCATTTCGCTGGGTGTCAATCTTGGCTTAAACGTGATTGCGGAGGGTGTAGAAACCGACGCACAACGTAGCTTTTTGATACAGCATAATTGTCTCGCCTTCCAAGGTTATTTGTTCTCTAAACCCTTGCCGCTGGACGGATTTTTAAAATTGCTGGCGTTAGACAGCTCTAAAAATCCTACGTAAAAATAGAGTGACGTATGGCAGGACTTTAGTCCGAATGCGATCGATAACAAGTTAGGGCGGTTTTGCGTAAGTACTAATTTATATCAAATTGAAAAATCAGAAATATAAGGATCAAATGTGGCTAGTCTGATGGCTTGGATCAAACAAATTTTTATACGAACGACACCAATAGCAGTTCGGACTCCGCTCAGCTCAACAGACACGTCTTACGTCAATAACGGACAAATAAATCCAACAGAGTCAGTGGAAAAATCGGCAGCGTCATTAATGCAAATAGACGACCTCACCGCTAACAATACCACCATCAGTACCGACATCGATTGGCAGGCAGATTATCTGCTTTGGCTATTAGAAGATTTGCTGGTTGAAGCTGGTTTGGGTCCAGCCACTGCCGCCTCCAATCTCAGTGCGCTGCAATTACTGCAACAACTACAAGAATTAAGCCGGAGTAAATTTGCAGGCCAGGATTTAATTCCACGTGTGCCCGCGGTGTTGCCACAACTTTTCAAAAGTTTGCGCGATGAAAACGCCTCAGGTAAAAACCTTGCTGACATCATCGCAAAAGACGTGGTGCTGGTCGCCGAGGTCTTGAATGAAGCGAATAGCTCTTTTTACGGCACCAGTAACAAAATCAATAATCTGGAAAGCGCACTGCTACTGCTAGGGCAAAACGGCTTACGGATGTTATTAGCAAAAGTCTCTTTCCGCCCCATCATCCAACTACAATCGGGCAGCCTGAGCAAGCTCTTGGCGCCCGTCATCTGGGAACAATCCGAAGCCTGCGCCAACGCTGCCCGGCTATTCGCCATAGAGCGAGGCGAAGATCCCTTCCCCGCATTTTTAGCCGGCCTATTACAAAGCGTCGGCATGATCGTCGCCTTACGGATTGCTGACCGCACCGACAGGCGGCAAAGGTTTCCAGACGATGCACGGTTCAGGGCAAGATTAGTAAAAGATGCCCATCACCTGGCAGCGAGAGTTGGAGAGCATTGGGGATTTCCAGCAAACGTCATCAACGCCATTGATGAGCAACACAACCACAATGCCCAAAATACCAAAGACAAGATTAACAGCAGCGATAAAGTCCCACGCAGCGCGATGGGGCAAATTCTGTATCAGGCCAGCCAAGTCAGCCAGATTTGTCTGCTACAAAAAGCAGGGCTACTGGCAGAAGACGACGAAGCTCTGGTGCTCACCCTGACCACCAGCAGCAAACGCTGCCTGCGTGCGGTTAAAAAACGAAATATTGCGAATGACAGCGTCGCCTGCTGATCAAGTAAACTCTAACTTTATAAACCTATCGCAGACAAATCAATCCGGCCGTCCTTCATGGGCGGGCACCAGAAATAACTGCCGGTGACTGGCTGGCTGAATTTGAAGATTGCGTCGACGATGCCGTCTTCTGCTCCGGACATGCGGCGCAATTGTGCGGCGAATGGGTAAAACGAGCTGCCGAAGGAGACGAAAATTAAACCTGCTTTGCCTTGTTCTGCCCATGGCATGGAACGACGCAGCGAGAATGCTTCGGGTTCGAAATCTTCTTGTGCTGTGCGTTTGACGTGAGCAGATTCCGGTGCATCTTCCAGCTCTTCGTTATCGCTTCTGCGACGGCCAACGGCGTTGTCTTGGTCTTGGCTGGGCATAGCGTCAAATTTATCGAAATAGTGTAACCATTGCTGGACGGCGACCATGCTACTGCCGTCTAAGCCTGCGCCCTGTCCTTGTACGATGGCGGCGCTGAAGGCGGCTTCGTCTTTCGGGTTTTCGGTGCCGTCTTCATAGCCGGTGAGGTCGCGATCAGTATCGTACTTAAAGCCATCAATTGCCTGTTGCAAATCGAAGGCGGGATTTAATGCAAGTCGCACGCGGCGAGTCTGGTGCGCCAGTTCGCCACGCTCGGTTTCTCGCAACCAGCACCATACGGCTGCGGGAGTCGCAGGCAAGCCGACACGGCTGCCTTCGATGCCGACAAATTCATATAGCCCGTCGATCGTCTTGCCTAAAGCGGCGACTAGGGACGCGCCTAAACCCAGCACGACATGGTCGCCATCGACTAGCGAAGACAATGCAATGAGCGCGCTGCGGATAGCTGCGATATCGGCTGCAGGTTTGATCGTAAAGCTAAGATAAGTCGCGTGCGGAGTGATGTGTTGCAGAATACCGTTTTGCATTTGAGTGACCGAAAGATTTGAATTGGATAATGAAGAGGGCGAAGAAGAATTTTAATCAGGATTGGCTGAGCCTGCTAACAGTTTTGCGTCAGTAAAAATACTCAATTTTGCAGGCGTGGCGGACGGACATAGTAGATATCCCATTCCGTCTCGTGACTAAATACAAATCCATGTTTAAGATAAAACAAGTTAGCGTCGCTTTGACGTAAAGCACCGACATGTAAACTCAACCCAAGCTGATCTGTTTCGCTAAAAATTTGTTGCAATACCTTACTACCGATGCCTTGCCCATGATGCAGAGGATCAAGATATAAATGGTCTAGCATCAGCCCGGCATCACAGGGTTTGACCGCCACAAAACCAATTCGCTGATCGCCATCAATCACAATATGGCGTGTCACTGTAGGGTCATAACTGGCACGTAATCGTTCACGCGCACGTTGCGGGTTAAATCTGCCTATGCGCTCCAGACTGGCTTGCATAGCGCGGATGCGCAGAGCTAACAGCGCCTCAAAATCGGCTTCTGTTGCGGGGATCAGTTCTATTGTTTGCATTGTTGGCGGACTGACATTGCGTATTACTTATGACTCACTTTTTGCAATTACTTTGCTTACTCTTCTGGCCAGGCAGCCATTACGACTTCTTCAATGTCGTCAGGATTATTGACTTTTTTTAATACGCTTTGCCATTCTTGAGGAGAGGGCTTGGCACGGGTAGTGAATTTGGGCATTTCATTAGCCCGTTTAAAATCAAACATTTTGGGTGTGTCGATATTCATCTTGATACCAAATACCACCAGACCCCGGTCGACAGAAAATGGACTGATTTTTTTGACAGCGTCACTAATTGCATTCTCATAAAATTCATGCAAAGCAGGTTCCATATCCAGCCATGTCGCTACCTTGCCATCGGACCGCACGGCGATCACCAGATAACCGCTGGTGGAGGGGATCGATGCTTTTTTTAAGGCTTTCCAAATCTGCGACTGCACTTTGTTAGAGAAGCGTGCCATCTCGTCGGGTTTGATTTGTTTGGACTTCAATACATCTTCAGACTGGAAGAAATACAGGCTGTCAAAGCGCGTTTCTGCCGCCTGACCTGGACTAGCCAGCACCGACAATAACAGCAAGAAAATTGATAGCAGTAGTTTCATGTTTGAGCCAATCAATACGCTAAATCAGTTGGTCACAAAAACGCCGGCAGCACGATTTTTTTGTACATTATTCCAGTTAAACACCTGGCCATTCATGGCAACGTAGACACCTGCTGGCAATAGCTGTGCTACACCGCAGGCAAAGCCGAGATTAAACAAGGCGTCTGAATTGGCGATTTCGTAAGGGATCATCGCGCCGGTAAAAACGATAGCTTTATCCAAATTGGCTGCGCCCAATACCTCAGCTGTTTCGCGCATGGTGTCTGTGCCGTGGATGATCACAATCGCGTGCTCCGGTGCTTGCTGACATGATGCCAAAATCCGCTGACGATCCGCGTCCACCATATCGAGTGAGTCCATTAATTGATCCGCTTCCAAAGCCACAGGCACAGTGATGCGCGCACGCTTAAGAACGTCGGGTAAATGGCTGTGTGCAAAACTTAACTTCCCTGCCAGCTCATCATAATGTTTATCGAAAGTGCCGCCGGTGCCAATGATGCGTAATGTCATAATGGTTTTGTCATGAGAAGGTTGATCTGGTGGGTATATTGTAGCGCTGAAGTTTACTCGCAGCGAAATTGGATTAGACTTCTCACTACTTTTGTACTAACTTTGTTGATTAGTCCGGCAGCGGCAACGTCGCTGTTACCTTTAAAATAGACCTTTAAAACAAACCTCTAACACAGATACATATCAGCATGAAACCGATCGCTCCCGGCACTGTCATTTTCCATCGTCATCGCGGCTATGGCGTGCTGACGTCCGTTAATTTACTCACGGGTTGGGTGGCAGCACGGTTTGGCGATGAATCGCGCACGCTGGATTTAAATTTATCTACTGATGATGTGCAACATGCCGATGGCGAAGCGATTTTATTCCGCCGCCAGCCGCCAGAGCGCATGCCACATGCGCGCCTGATGGCGATGGTGCGTGACTTGCATCAGGCTGGCTACCAAAAATTGTATTTGTACAGCTGGCCGAAACCCTCTGGCCTGCATTGGCGCTGGCAATTATTCACAGGACCGCGGCAATGGATGCAAAGACCGTGGCGCGAGGGCTGGTATGGCTCTGGCGCGGATTACAACTTCAATCCGGTCATGGGGTGGGGCGATGCTCCGGGCGCGAGCACGACAGAATTAGTCGACGCTTTCGCCCGGTTTGACCCCGCCGGACTAGCGCAAGCCTTGGGCCGCGACGAAGACCATACCATCTGGTTTGCCCAAATCTGTGAAGTTTTGCTCCCTGACTATGCATACAGTCTGGGAGCCGATACGCCCGACAATCCGCTACCTCTGTATCTGCCAACCATGCCGGTACGTCAACGTTTGCCAGAACGCGCCGACCTGCGACTCAGTTACCCGCCCGGCTGGGAACAAACTTGGAGCGCCGACAGCTTAAGCCGCCGCCATCAAATGCGTGCCATGGTGCGACATGACGTGATTCCAAGCAGCTTTAACTTATCGCTAACGCCATAGCAAAAACCATATACTCCCCGTATAAATTTGTAAATATGGCTTATTGCCCAGACTTTGATTGGACGACTTAAATATACATATAGGGAGTATGATTTTTTACAGATGTGATCGACATCAATGTGGCTGCCACATCCAAGGGTTGATAACAGCTAAACCAGCTGCATCAAAAGGCGATGTATCGCGCGTAGCTACTGCAAAACCATGTGTCGCCGCGATAGCGGCAATATAGCCGTCTGCAGGCGCAATGGCCAGTCCCGCGGCACGAGCACGGGAGCGCAACGTCGCATAGGATTGCGATGCAGCGTCGTCAAACGCCAGGACGCGTCCCGCGAACAGCGGTAAGACTCGCTGCTCAAGGCTGGTACCAAGCGTATCCCGGCGTTTGCCGTCTGGTAACGCAGCGATACCAAAGCGTAATTCCGCAAGACTGATGGTCGAGAGATACAGCGTTTCGATGATCTGCGCGTCTATCCAGGCAAGCACGTTGGCGTTGCCTGCTACTTTCAATGGTTCTGAGATGATGTTGGTATCAAGCAAGATCATTCAAAACTCACTGGTTCGGCTGGTGTCCTATCGCGTTCGATCTCAAGATCAATGCCGCCCACTTCTCGGCCAATGTCGGCTAAGAGTGTACCAAGCTTAATCCGTCCCTCCGGTCGAACCGCAGATTCGAGGATCGCCCGAATTTCAGCCTCAGTACTGCGGCCATGCGTAGCGGCACGCACGCGCAAGGCGCGATGCGTTTCATCAGACAAGTTGCGAACAGTAAGGGATGCCATTGCGCTCACTCCTATAAATTGATATCAATGATGGCATTATAGTTTATTGATATCAATTTTGCGATGTCAAAAAAGTGTTTTCCGGCACGATTAAAAACATGGCGCGTGATCTCTGCTAACGTTAATTACTCGCTGAGGTATGAGCAAAAACCATATACTCCCCGTATAAATTTATAAATATGGCTTATTGTCCAGACTTTGATTGGACGACTTAAATATACATAGATAGAGTATATATTTTTCGCCAATAAATTAAAGACATCTGAACCGTCCCTCAGCTCCATCGTGCAGCATGGCTGCCTAATGGCGACGGTGGCAAATCAAACCCTGGCATTGTTTCTGACATGCGCTCGACCGGAGCAATGGCCCTAATCTGCCCGAAATCTGAAGACATCGTTTGAAGGTAAGCGGCGACTTCTGTTTGGCTTAATTCGGCCTGGTTTTCTATCCGCCGCACACTAGTGTCAACCATACCTAGTGTTTGCAACCAATGGCCAGTTTGTGCCAGCGATATCCGCACTAGCCAACTGCCGCCCTCTACAGCCCGACGTTGCAATGCGACCATGGCACCGAATGCGGCGAGATAACCTGTTGCATGATCTAGGGCTTGGCAAGGTAATTTCCCCGGCGAATCCAGATGGCTGCTCTGCCCTTCTTGCCACGCAATGCCGGTAGCCGATTGCACCAGACTATCAAATCCTCTGCGCTCTGCCCAAGGCCCTGCATGGCTATAGGCGGACAAGCTGACTTGTATTAAGCCTGGTCGTAATTCACTCAAAGCCTGTGTGGAAAACCCTTGTGCGGCCAAAGCTCCGGGGCGATACGCTTGCATAAAAATGTCGGCACCGCTGACCAGTTCACGTAAGGTCGTGGCATCTTTTTCCTGTCGCAAATCCAGTTGGGCAGAACGTTTGCCGCGCCCGGTGTCGATCACCAGCGGCATAATATTAGGGAGGTGCGCAGCGCTCACCGCGAGCACGTCTGCGCCGTGTTGTGCGAGCGTTCGTGCGCCTACTGGTGCGGCGATTACCCTCGACAAATCGAGTACGCGAACCCCGCTTAGTGGGCGCTGAGCAGTAGCTCCGACAGGTTGATTTGCCTGCGCTGTTTTGCCAATCGGCTCTGCTGGCGCGTCGCCAATCCGGATGATTTCTAGTAACGGTAATGAGGCAATTGCTGCTGCTTGCGGATGCGCATTCCATTCGCTGGGCGTGCGTATCATCGCCGCGCATAATCCTTCTGCTGCCAGGCGCTGATCCAGATCGGCTGCGCGCCAACCACCAATTGCCTTGGCTACCGCATCACGATTATTTGCGCATTCCAAGACCCGTAAAACACCATCTCGATGGTGCGGAAAGTTAGTATGCAATTGTATCCAGCGTCCATCACCAGCCTGATAATAACCAGCAATCGGGCTCCATACATCCGCAGGTGGCTTACCGTCAACGGTCAGATACCGCTCGCTACGAAACATCGCCATGGCGTGTTTCATATCGATACTAATTTGCTGGCTGCGAGCTGAACTATGGCCCGATCGCAAACGCCAGATATCCGCCGCCGCCAGCGCCTGCGCACCCAAGGTAGCGGCAGCAATCGCGCCAACATGGAAAGACGACGGCAACTGATACTCTGCATTTAAGAACGACAAATTAGCGAGACTTTGCGGATCACATTTGGCGTCAGCCCATAACGATGCCAAGGGATTGAATGGAACTTGCATAGCACTTACTCTCCACAGATTTGATCAGACCTAGTTTTATCAGGTTTACTTTCATCCGACAAACTACCATCGTAAAATTTTGATCTGAAACGTTTATTCTCAATCATTTCTATACCTTAAATTACCTATACTCCCCCATTATTTTTACAAAAATAGCCAATTGTCCATACTTTAATTGGACGTTTAATATATACATAGCGGTGTATGTATTAATAACATAGAAAATACCGAGTGAACTCAGCAAACAAATCTGCTATAAAAATCGTATAGAAATCGATAAGTCGCAGTGCGTAAACACTTTTTTATCAGGCTGTTATGATTGCTGGCTTCGACCTCACTCGCTACTTTACTCACTAGCTCACTCGCTTTTTGGAGATCACTATTTTGAAACTCAACAAGATATCCGCCAGCCTGACTGGCACATTAGTTTTGCTGCCTTTTTTGCTCCCTACCCTACCGGTACAAGCACAAGAATCGGCTACCGATGCGCCACAAAAAGTGATCGTCAAACAAGCGATGGTGGAGCAAATCGTGCAAGAGATTTCAGCCAAACGGATCGACGCTTATATCAACAAACTAGTGAGCTTTGGCACGCGGCACACTATGTCGGACACGAAGTCCGATACCCGTGGCATCGGCGCGGCACGGCGCTGGATTAAATCGGAATTGGAACGCTGCGGCGCTAATGGCAAACTCAATGTCAGCTTTGACAGCTATACCGAAGCCGCTGGCCGTAGGCTGACGCAAGCGACTGACATCGTCAATGTAGTGGCAGAGCTAAAAAGTGCAGTCCCCAGCGATCGCTACTACGTCGTCAGCGGACATTACGACTCTCGCGCGACCGATGTGATGGATGCCACTTCCGTGGCACCCGGCGCCAATGACGACGCCTCGGGCACTGCGGCGGTAATGGAAATGGCGTGTGTCATGGCGCAGTCCAAATACAAGTTCAACGCCAATCTGATTTTTATGGCGGTAGCAGGCGAAGAGCAAGGTCTGTTCGGCGCGGCACATTTTGCAAAATCCGCGCGAGCAAAAAATATGAATATTGCCGGCATGTTCACCAACGACATCATCGGCAGCTCGCGCGCGGATAACGGCCATATTGACAATACCCAGGTACGTTTATTCGCAGAAGGTATTCCAGCCCTCGCTGAATTGCCAGAACCGTTACGCACTTTGATTTCTACCGGCGGCGAGAATGATTCTATCTCGCGCCAGCTGGCACGACAGGTCAAGCAGATCGGTGAAACCTATGTACCCGATTTTAAAGTCACCATCGTCAACCGCCGCGACCGCTACCTGCGCGGCGGCGATCATATTCCGTTTTTAGAACAAGGTTATGCCGCGTTGCGCTTCACCGAACCGAATGAAGATTTCAATCATCAGCATCAAGATGTACGTACTGAAAACGGCATCAAGATCGGCGACCTGCCCGAATTTGTCGACGTCAATTACACCGCGCAAGTAGCCAGAGTAAACGCCGCAGCCTTAGCCACACTCGCACTGGCACCGGCATCACCTACGCAAGTCAAAATACAAACCGCACAACTCGAAAACAGCACCAGCCTGGTATGGCAAGCCAATGTCGAAACCGACCTGGCAGGCTACCGCATCCTCTGGCGCGAAACCACCGCAGCCAACTGGCAACACAGCCTGGACGTCGGCAACGTCACAAGTTACACGATGAAAAATGTGTCGAAGGACAATGTGTTTTTTGGAGTGCAGGCAGTGGATAAAAAAGGTAATGCCAGCGTCGCCAGCTATCCCTTGCCTTTGCGCTGAGCTTTAGTGACTTATTAGTTATCAATTGCAGCAAGACCAAGTTCCTGCCGAAAGAAGTAGGTACGATTAGCTCCGCGTAATCGTACGCATGTTAGTCGCTAGCATGTCCAGCAGGAAGCAAGTACACGGCGATAGTTGTGCATCGTTTAGACCCATGTTGAAGTAAACGGGCAGCTTTGCATGCGTGCGATTACGCTGCGCTAATCTTACGTACTCGGGCTAACGTCTGAATTCACCGGCCTGCGCGGTTTTTCGCGCAGGTCCGGTGGAATGAAATGTTAGCCATTTCGCACCGTTGCGATTAAGGTGTCCCCGGGATTTTTTCGTACAGACCCGCAAGGTCCGCTTGTTCCGCGGGAAAATGGTTGCAGTATTCGCGCATGAACCAATGGTAGAGCTGCTCGCTTTTCACGAAATAGGGCATGAAAAAACGAATTGCATCTTCCTTTGGCTGTAGGCTAGTTAGATACGCTTTTTCCTGTTGATTCCATCCACTCCAACGCATGAGATCGACGGTGTCGAGTAATAGCCGATAGGTCTTAGTTCCTGCAAAGTCCCATTCGACGGAAGTGCTTGGTAACGACCGATGTGTGGTGAAGTTTCTGAGTTTTTTTACGCACGCCGCAAGCAGATCGTTCTGAAAAATTGAGGCTACCTTAGTGTCGTAGTCAGTCTTGAAGGCTTTCGGAAACGATCCTGCTTGCACTGCAACGCGATAATGATCGATTAGCGTTCCGGCGGACATAAGGAAGTTATAAAAAGATCTAACTGCATCTATGCAGTAGTCTTCGCCATTTCCTGGCATGTCCATCTTGATGTGCATCGCGTACGCATTGATGTTGGCATGTTGCATTAGATCTAAGTGGTTTCTCTTGAACATAAGGAAACTGAGCTCATGATCAATCAGAAACTTTCCTGTCTTTGAATTAAACACGCGATCTCCCGAAGGACAAATGGCTAACGTAACGGTGAGCGGATAGCCGCACACAAATTAATAAAATATTTCGTCATTTTGCGGCCAGTCCGATCGACCATCTTGTTAGGCATCACTGAATTTTCCCAGCATTCTCTTGTACGTACTTCTTCAGCTCATTCGCCATGAATGGCACGTCAAATGTTTCGCCTCGCTCAACTCGTTTGGCGAACATTACTGGCGCTGCTATCGTCAATGTTGTTCGCTTATAACGCAAAACCACACCGGGGCCGTACTCATCGTGAACTTCCGACCAGGATAGCCCTGGCACGAATGCAATCAGCGCGTCGCCATAAGCCACACCCAAAGCAATCCAAGTATTTCGATCAGCGTGTTTTATTGAAGGATCTTCTGCAAGAGTCTGAAGGACTCTAAAATCCTTTGGTGCTCGAGAAAGCATCTGTCCCGGATTTCGCTTACTAACCATTCTGTTCACCAAACGACGAAATTCATCCAGCTCGGCCTTCGACTCGGCGGACAGAGGCGTGAACACTGGGGGCTTTGGATTCCCCTGTGCCGCAGCAGTCACGACTGTAAAAAATAGAACGACTGCCTGAAATATCTTGAGCATAAGGAATGATGCCTAACGTGATTTAATTTTCATTTTGCAATAATAACCGACCGAAGAAAAATAACAAGCTTGCTCTACATCTCTTGAAACGCTGATGAACGTTAGCGATATTTAGCAAACGTAGGGTACGTTACACGCACTGCAGTAGCTACGAAACTTGATAATAAAAACTCAGTAATATCAGTGTATTTATCTATACTCCCTCTAACAATTCGTATAAATATAGGCGGATTCAAGTACGAAGAGCAACATTGAATAAAAAGTCAAAGGGTCAGATGCGATAGCATTCTGCCTTTTGACCAGCCAGTCGAAAGTTGCCG